>JBNGDZ010000034.1:0-1514 GCA_049975765.1 Armatimonadota bacterium | reverse complement strand
CGGCCAGAGGCGTGACTGCCGCGGACTTCGACGAGGACGGGGACGCCGACGTCTACGTCTCTACCTACCGACTGCAGCCCAACTACCTGTGGCTGAACACCGGCGAGATCCCGATGCAGGAGGTGGCGGGCGAGCGCGGCGCCGCCGGCATCGCCAAGGACGTCATCAACTACACCGGCGGCATCAGCTACCCGGTGTGTGGGCACACCATCGGCTCTGCGTGGGGCGACCTCGACGAGGATGGGCACATCGACCTGTTTGTGGGCAACTTCAGCCATCCGCCCGCCTACCAGGACCGTCCGCAGTTTCTGCGCAATCAGGGGCCACCGGAGTGGGCTTTCGAGGACATGAGCGAGGGTGCGGGGCTGGCGTGGCAGGAGTCCTTCGCGAGCCCGGCGCTGGCCGACTTCGACAACGACGGCGACCTGGACCTGTACTTCACGACTGTCTACGACGGCGACCACAGCGTGCTGTACCGCAACGATGGCGAGTGGACGTTCACGGATGTGACTGCCGAGGCGGGCATCTCCGCCGCGAACACCTACCAGGGCGCGTGGGCGGACTACGACAATGACGGCGACCTCGACCTGCTGACGGGTGGGAAGCTCTACGAGAATCGCGCGGCGACGGGTCACTGGCTGAAGCTGCGGGTGGACGGCCCGGGGGCGGCGATCGGGGCCGTGGCCCGTGTGAGGATCGGGGAGCGCGTGCTGACCCGGGCTGTGTGCTCCTCCACCGGCCAGGGCAACCAGAATGAGATGACGCTGCACTTCGGCCTGGGCGATCACGCCGGCCCGGTGGAGCTGCAGATCGTCTGGCCGGGAGGCGCGAGCCGGACCATCACCGTGCAGCCGGACCAGACTGTGAGCGTGTCGCCCTAACGGCAGGCGGCCACGAACGCCTCGAAGATGCCTGCCATGCGCTCATCCCGTGGCGCCATCAGCTCCGGGTGGCACTGCAGGCCGATGCAGAATGCGCCGTCGCCCCGCTCGATGGCCTCGATGACTCCGTCGTCGGTGTGCGCGACCGCCCGGAAGCCCTCAGCAACCTGGTCTACGGCCTGGTGGTGGAAGCTGTTGACCGCGACGCGCTCGCAGCCGAGGATCTCGCGCAGGCGGCTGCCCTCGGCGAGACTGATGTCGTGCGTGGCGTACCAGCCGGGCGCGGACTGCCCGTGCTTGAGTGCTCCCTCGACCTCGCTTCCCACGTCCTGCAGGAGGGTTCCCCCCGCGACCACGTTGAGCGACTGTATGCCCCGGCAGATGCCCAGCAGTGGGATCTCCGGTCGGCCCAGCGCGAACTCGATGGCGATGCGGTCGAGGTGGTCGCGTCTGGGGTTGATGGAGCCCAGCTTGGCGTGCGGCTGCCGGCCGTAGGTCCGGGGGTCGAAGTCACCGCCGCCGGTGACGAGCAGTCCCTGGGCCAACTCCAGCAGCGACAGCAGACGGTCATCGGCGAGGTCGGGTATCATCAGCGGGGTGGCGCCGGCCCGCTCCAGGCAATCGAGATAGGCC
>JBNGDZ010000033.1:15163-17736 GCA_049975765.1 Armatimonadota bacterium | reverse complement strand
CGTTCCACTGGATCATGTTCAGCGCCAGCTGCACGTCCGGAGCCTGGGCCGGGTCAGGCGACGGGCGCCGCCCCGCCCCCCAGCCCGTCTCGCCCGCGGCGGCCTCGATCACCCACTCGGATACGTCAAGCCCCACGCCTCCGGTGCTCACCACGATGCTGCCGCTGCCCCAGGAGGCGGCCACGATGAACGGCCGGCGGTTGCCGACCGTGCCGTCACCGGCAACCTCCCCAACCTGCACCACGGTGCCAAAGGCCGCCTCCACGTTGGTGATGTAGAGGCCGCTCACGCCTGTCGCACCCCAGTCGGGGTCCTCGCCCAGCCGCGACACCCCGCTGACGCCCAGGCGGTAGGGATCCGTCAGCAGTCCGTGGCGTGTATCCAGCGCGACCCTGGCGTGCGTCCCCGCACCCATGTCGTCAAACTCGAACTGCCAGGGGAAGCTCGTCACAGCCGTGCCGCCAGCGATGACGTCCTCATCGACCCACAGGAGCGCCCCGGCCTCCACCGCCGTCGCCAGCCCGTCCATCTGCGCCGGCGTCAGGGCCAGGTCGGGAGCGCTGATGTAGATCAGGTCCATGTCCCGCAGCCGCCGCGCGTTCTCGTCGGTCAGCGGCACGAACCAGTAGTCGCGCTTGCCCTTCACCAGGAACTGGTCGGGGGTCGCGCCGCTGACGACGGTCGGGCCGGCCAGAGGGTTCTCGAACACCCAGTCGTCGGGACACAGCGGTGAGCGGCGGATACCCTCGATGACGTAGGGGTTGGGATGGGTGTCGGGCGTCTGGGGGTCGATGCCCAGCACACACGCGTTGATCACGCGCTGCGCCGCATCGTATCGGAAACTGGTGCGCGCCGCCACTGCCGCAGCGGCGGTCACAAGGAGAATCAGCGCTGTCACTAGCAGACAGTTGCGGCAGAACCGCATCTCAGTTACCTCCGTGCGTGGCCGGACGATGGCCTGCGGCCTACTGCGCCTCACCGTAGTACACCAGGTCGCTGCTCACCGGAAGCAGGGGCATGCGCGGCAGGTTCGCGGCCGGGTGCGTCGGATCCGCAACCGGGGCATGGAAGCGGGCCAGCCGCAGAGTGTTGTCGTAGCTGTACTCGATAGTCCCCCACCGCGATAGGTCCGCGATGGTGGTACCACCATACTCCGCCGGGTAGGCGCACTTGTCGCTCCAGTCCCGCGCCGCCTCCACTGACGCCGTGAAGTTCTCCGCGATGGCTCCATTGAAAGTGATCTTGTAGTTGTAGCGCCCGAACTCCACGGCCGCGGCGCCAGTGACCTCCTCGTCGAAGTGATCGGAGGTCAGCACGTACCAGCAGCCCCGCTCCGCGTAGACCGCCGCGTTCACTCGGGCGTTGATCGCCCCCACCGGCAGGCCGTCGGCGTTGTACTCCGCGACCTTCCACTTCTTCACCCAGTAGCTCGTCGAGCCCGCCGTCAGATGTGGGTCCGCCTGCATGAGCACAACCTGGTTCAGCACGCCCGGCGTCGGATCCAGATGGCCGGCCATGTCCCAGGGCAGGTTCGCCGCCGGCTCCCGGTAGGGGGCCCACAGCGGAGCCACGGCCTCGACGCCGTAGGGCTGGGGCGGAGTGGAGCCGTCAGGGAAGACCGCTCCCGGCGGCACCAGCACGAAGGTCGGGTCCACCATGGGGTCGGGCGGATCGCCGAAGTCGTACCACTGCCATGCGCCGGCGCCGGCCGTCCACGTGGTCATCGCCACGCCGGATGGACCGGGATCGCCGGCCGTCTGTCGCACCACCAGCGCGGCGCTGGTGCCCTCCGGGTCATCGCCCCAGTAGAAGCTGCTATACAGGCGCCCGTCGCTGCCCGGCGCCAGCTCCCAGTGCTTGTCAAGGTCCGACGGGTTCACCGGATCGTCGGGCACCGCCGGAGCCGTGCCGGTCGTGTCCTGCGGCACGATCTGCGTGGTGTTCAGGCACACGCAATCGCGCGCCAGCAGGGCCACCTTGGTGTTGAACTCATCCGCCACGGGCGCCGCCAGATGATCGTTGGGCGCCAGTATCTGGCCGTCGATGTAGATGGTGCTCCCCGAGACCAGCACCATGTCATAGGAGCGGCGCAGGGCCCCGCCGGCGTCAACCACCGCGGGCGGAAGCTGCCCGGATACCCGCACATTGCCCTCCGCCACGATCACCGGGTAGCGCACCACATCGGTCGTCCCATCCAGCCACGGCGTCGGGTAGTCCATCACCACCGTGCGCAGGCCCGAGTCATCGCCGGCCGGCGTCCGCCAGGTCCGGTCGTGGCGCGTGATCTTGATGCCCGGCTGGCCGGCCTCGTGGTTGGGCCACCATACCTCGTTGGCCTGATCCACGTCGGCATGGTTCGCCTCGGCCGGACCCGCCGCGGCCTCGGTGGGCAAGAACTCGATCTCCACCGCCGGCGGCGCGTAGGTGGTGAACAGCGCGTTCCAGCCGCTGTCGGCCGGGCGTGCGCCGCTGGCGGAGCTGGGGCGCTGCCAGTCGTCGATGAGCTGACCGATATCATGGTCGAACTGGACGTCATCGGGGTTATCGATGTAGATGCCCGCACCGAAGCCCCA
>JBNGDZ010000033.1:13326-15153 GCA_049975765.1 Armatimonadota bacterium | reverse complement strand
ATTCACGTATTGACCCGAGCCCACCGGGTACTCCACGAAGTCCCCGGAGTCCCGCGTGATTCGCCGATACCGGTCCATGTTGGTCGTCCCGGACCCCAGCGTCAGCGTCGGCGGGCTCATCCTGGACACGAAGCGCGAGTAGCCGTCCGCTGTGCCCCGCACGCCATCCTTGACGCGCCCCCCGAAGGTGTCGAAGTTCGGATCATCGCTGGGCAGCAGCACGCCCGCGGTGGTGCCGCCCGCCTCCACCACTGCCACCTGCGCCGAGCCGTATATGTCGCCGTGCATCTCGATGCCGCCGGTGACCTCGATCGTGTCCCGGCGCTCGTAGCCGGCCGGCGTGATCTCGTCGTGCAGCTCGAAGGTCGTGCTGGGCTCAATGCCGCCCGCACCGTCGTCGAAGGGCGTCCCGGCCACCGCCAGCGTCCCCTCGACGCGGATCGGCCCCTCCCAGGTGGTTCGCAGCCGGTCCATCTCCACATTGCCGGGAGGGTTCGGACCGCTATTCAGGTCGATGATGCCCGGAATCCCCAGGTAGGCCTTCCGCCCATGCTCCGTGGCGTTGTGCACCCACCGCATATAGTCGAGGATGGGGATGGGCTTGTAGGCCACCAGCGTCCGGTAGACCTGCGTGCCGTCCACCCGCCCGATAGACTCGATCTTGATGTGCTCGTCGAGCGGATCCGGAGGTGTCGGGTCCCCGGGCTCCCAGGGGTCGTAGCTGACCCGCAGCAGGAAATACCCCCGGCCCATCAGCAGGGACTCGACCGGCGAGGTGCTGCCGGCCGGTGCCCGCGTGTCGGGGAAGCGGCTGAAGCCCCGGCGCACGTACTCGTCCCCGGCGGCGGTCACCACCGGGCACCACCCCCGCGCCAGCTCCATCTCCGTGTAGTAGTCGTCCTCGGTGCCAGGCACCGTGTCCGGACCGTAGATCTCGGGATCGGCCGCGCCCGTCTCGTCCATGGCCGGAGGCTCCGGGGGCCGCCAGTCCGCGCCCTCGGTCTCCAGCATGTAGTTGGCGTACCGCACGCCGGCCTCCGCCAGCGCCTGCGCCGCCAGCATCTCCTCGTGACGGGTCGATTGCCTCTGATTGTAGGTTACCAGTGCAACGAAGAGGATCCCGACCAGCAGGATCGCCGTCATCAGCAGCACCGCCACAAGCAGCGCCTGCCCTCGGCGCCCGCCGCGCGTCTGGATCCCAGCGAATCTGCTTCGACGCATCGCTTTCGGCCTCCACAGCCTGGCGGCTGTCCGCCTCGTCGTCCCCGTCATCGACTCAGGTTCCTGACCTTCACCTGGTCAGCCAGCGACACCCGGTCGATGGTGGCATCGGGTGGGATGATCAGGGCGTCCGGGTTGTCCGGATCCGGCTCCGGCTCATAGTAGCGCTGCAGCGCCAGGTGAAGGTTCATGATCGCCTGTGTCGAGTAGTCCGCCTTGATGATGTAATCGTTCTCCGGCACCGCCGGGTCGTAGTTGCGCCGGAAGTAGTACTGGACGTAAACGCCAAAGGACTGCAGCGTGGCCCCACTTTGGAAGTCGCTGCTGTCCACCACGTAGTCGCCGTTGTAGTCGAACATCCGCGGGCCGGGTGGCTGCAGCTCGTTGAACCGCACCTCGGCCCACTGATTCGCGTAGCTGTAGACCACTGCGAACTGCCGCGGCCCGATCTGGGACTGGTCCGTGTTCGTGGTCTCCGTGTAGGTCTCCTGATAGGGCTGGCCCGCGGAGTCCACCGCCCACACAATGACCCTCACGCTGCCCGGCACGATCTTGGCCGGCGCCAGCGTCCCATTCCGGGTGGCGTCGATTCGGTAGGCGATGGGC
>JBNGDZ010000033.1:0-13316 GCA_049975765.1 Armatimonadota bacterium | reverse complement strand
GGCCGTCGAGACCAGCGTCCCGCTGCAGCCCGGGGTCGGGCACGGGTCGCCGGGGTTGTACTGGGCAGGATCGTAGGTCCCTCCGCACACGTTGCACGTCAGCGGCCCCAGACTCGGGTAGATCGGCACCAGGTCCCACTGCCGCGGCGCCGTCTGCAGCACGCCGTCGCCGTCATAGTCGTCTACTGCGTCATCCGGCGGCGGAGGCGCGGCGCTGCCCGGCCGGTACGCCTGCACCTGCACGTCATAGTACTGGGGAGAGGTCCTGGGATCGATGTAGTCGGTCGCGTTGGTTACGTTCACCCACCGGCCCGTAGCAGCCCCGACCTGCACCGATCCGGTGTCGGAGTTCCAGGTCAGGATCGTGTTGGAGTCGTCGGTGGTCCCGTAGGCGTCCCGCTTGATCGACATGTCGGTGGGGTTGACCACCATGATCCGCGGATCCAGCGGCGAGGCACCCAGCGTCGCCAGGGGATCCGCCGGGTCATGCGGCAGCAGATCGTTCAGCTCCATCGCGCCCGAGTTGTACAGCCCGGCCCAGGCCCCATGCCGGGCCTGATAGATGGTATGATTGGCGGTCGGCTGCAGCACCTCGCCCGTGATCCGCTCCGGCGCAAGCTGCAGCCCGTCGTGCAGGTAGATGATCTCCCCGGTGCACCCGGACGGGCAGCTTGTGATATACCCCTCCACCACCGCCCCACAGGTGGTACACACCGAGCGCGTGACCGGAATGTCATAGCCGCTGCGCGGGGTCAACAGGTTGCGTATCGGGTCGGTGGCTCCGCCGATGTTCGTAAACTCCCACCACACCGCGTTGGCGTCCTCGTGACGAGTGTAATACCCTTCCTCCCGCACCAGCACGAAGGGGTTGGCCTCGCTGTAGGCCGCTGTCTCATCCCGCAGCGCCGCCCGCACGCGTGTGGCGACGATCCGCCCGGCGCTGTCCACGCGGGGCGAGATCGGTTCCACCAGCTCCCCGGTCGCGGTGCGCTCCGGCCCCACGAAGACCAGCTCCGAGCAGTTGGGGATGCGCACATCGTCGGCAGTACCCAGCAGTCCGTCGGCGCCCTTGAGCTGCACGCCCGGCGTGGGGTAGATGTATACGGCGTTGCTGACCTCCCGGCGCATGTCCTCCATCGCGTTCCGAACCGCGCTCTGCATGGTCACCCGCGACTGGCCCAGCGTGACCATGTCCAGACTCGCGATCATCGGCGCGAAGAGCATCCCGAAGAGGATCACCAGAATCGCCAGTACAACCAGGACCTCGATGAGCGTGAAGCCGGCCCTCCCCGGCCGTCGCGCCATCGACCTCTTGTCACTGCGCGTGCAGCGTGCCATCATTGCCTGTCTCCAGCCACCGTGTTCCGTGACATCTCGCTGGATCCGTCCCCGCCTCCACCCCCGGGGTCGCCCAGACCAGTATACCCGAGCACCCCGGCTCTTATCCCGACACATCCTCGTGACCGACCTTCCAGGCTGCGTCCGGCCCCACCGCCGGGTCCATCATGATCTCCTCGCTCACCCGGCCAACGCTCCCGTCCCAGAACAGCACGTAGTACTGCCCCACCCCGCCCTCAGTCATCGTTGCCGTGTGGAACCCGCACCACGTCACCACCGTGTCGTCGGCGGGACGCCAGCCCGGCATCACCACCGGCACCGGCGAGGTGCCTCCCACGTCGGCGCACGGTTGAAGCTGCCGGCGATAGTAGGGATCCGTGTCATCCGTCACACCGCGGCTGTTGAGGTAGGAGTACTTGTTCAGCTCCGTGGCCGCGGCTACGTCGCCATCGTGGCGCATGTAGCTCAGGAAGTACTCGTCTGACTCCGGATCCGCGTAGACGTCTCTGGGGCAGTGCAGCGTGCGTCGCCGCCCCAGGTGCCCGGTCTCATACAGCGCCAGCAGCCCCGGTCCACTGGGCGGATCGTCCGGCGTCTGACTGGCATCGATATAGTAGGGTGGCGCTCCCCCTTCATCGGCCTCATACATCCGCAGCGCCTGACCGATCTGCTGAAGCTGCGCCTTGCACTCCATCTGCTGGTTGCTATCCCGCAGCGCCTTGCCCGTCGGGATCATGATCCCCATCAGCAGCACGGCGATGCCGATGACCACCAGCAGCTCCGTCAGCGTGAAGCCTCCGCGCCCTATCGGGCGGCCGATCCTGCAGTCCATTGCTGCTCTCGCTGTCCTCCGACTCGGCGCCGCCATCACGAACCGCCTCTCTCCTCGCTGCTCACAGCAGCGGCTCCGGGGTCAGGAAGGTGTCGATGCTCACCATCTGCGGTCTCCCCGCGTCGTCATGCCACCACCCGCGCACTGTCAGCGACACGCCCTGCACGCCCATGATCCCCACCACACCCGGCCGGTCCAGCAGCACCGACAGCGTCACCGGGTCGATCACGTGCAGCTCACCGGCGATGCGATTGTAGGGCGCGGCCGGCCCCGCCAGGTAGTCCACCGTGATCGCCTGGCCGGCGGCCGACTCCGGGAACTGCAGCTGCGTGTAGGCGTTGTCGGTCGGCCACGGCTGCGCCCGGTAGTAGCGGTAGTCCACCTTATCACTCTCATCCAGCGCCGGATCGGGATCCGTGTAGGTCTGCATGATCGGCTCTTCCAGGAAGTACGCCGGCGCCTTCTGCACCGCGATCATGTGCTCATCGAGCGTCCGGTAGTAGACCCGCAACTCCCGCCCGTGGACGTCGGCCGGCGCCAGCGGCGAGGCCGGGTCCTCCCAGTCGAGCGTCAGGACGCCGTCGATGCTCTCCAGATCGACCCACGGCTCCACATCCGTCCACGCCTCTCCGGTGAGCATGTCAAGGACCAGCACTCGAACAGGGCTCGCCAGGGGATTGCCGACAACGTCCGTATCGTAGAGCGGCACCTCGTCGTCGATGCCGCCGAACTTGAGGTTCACCTCGTAGGGGCGCTGCGTCGGCGCCGCCATCTCCTCCATCATCACCGGCATCCGCCGCGGATTGCCGTTGATGTCGGCCTCGGTGCGAAGCTGGTAGTTCACGTGCATCGCCTCGCCCGCGTCCTCCGGGGGCAGCAGCAGCGTTGCGCCGAACGTGCTCTCCAGCACCGCCGTATCGGGCGCCACATCGGCCGCCTGGCCGATGACCACGGTGTAACGCATCAGCGCCGTGGCCTCCGCCATCTCCGGCACCACGTTCGTGAAGACCGGACCCGCCGTCAGCTCCGCCGCCCGCACCGGCAACACCGGCTGCGCCCAGGCGTAGTTGCTGTTCATCACGACCTCGTCCCTGACCCAGTGCGGCGCCGCCGTGTCATCCATCCAGCAGTAGTCCACGCGGGCGGTGGCATACTGAGCAGGCGCATACAAGTAGCCGGCTGAGTCCAGGTAGAACCGACCCTCAGGCACCGCCCCGCCCGGCGGTGGCTCAGTCACCCGCTCCAGCTTCACGAGCCTGAAGACCTGCAGGAACTCATCCACATTCGCGGGGTCCTGGATGCTTGCCGTACCCAGCTTCAGCGGGTAGACCGACACCGGCGAGGCCGGCTGCGGCCCCGGCACCTCGAAGGTCTCGCCCAGCACCCACGTCAGGTCGTCCCGGGCGTTGCCCTCAGGCGGGGTCATCTCCTCATCCGGCCACGCCTCCGGCGGGATCACCGATCCATCCACCGGATCGTGGCCGGCGATGGCCTCCGGCAGAGTCTGCGGCTCGGCCTTCAGCCGCTCCAGCCGCTGCTCACACAGCCGCGCCATCTCCGTGCGCACGCGCTCCCCCTCGATATTCCCGAACAACGGGGGGAAGCCGCGCACCACGGCGTAGATGCCGATGAGGAGGATGGACATCGCCACAAGCAGCTCGGTGAGCGTCAGACCACCGCGCCGATGCCGTCTCGCTGTCATGCCGCTTCTCACCATCTGCGTGCTCCCATCGCTCTCCAATCCCGCTCTCGCCCGGAGAGGGATCACTCCTGCTTCTCGAACGGGCTCGCGCCGTCACTCCCGGGCTGCTGCCACACCTGCACGTGGATGCGCTCGGGCTCCCCGTCCAGGCGCACCATCGGGTCTATCTCGTCCTGGGGCTGGTTATAGAACTCCCGATGCTGCGTGCAGTGGGTCACTACGGTGTACTCCGGCGCGTAGCGGTTCATCAGCCGGGGGTACTTCCGCCAGCCGCGCTCCAGCCAGACGGGCGGCGAGGGACTGCCCGAGGTCGGCACCAGCGGCGTGTCGCGGTCCCAGCCCTTCTGGTCGTAGCCGTGGTAGTTGTAGGTGATCATCTGGTTCCCGGTGTCACCGTCAACCGCAAACTCCCACGGGTCCGCTGCAGAGGGATCCTCAGCCATGTTGATGACGCCATTGTAGGTGCTGTAGCGCCGGTCCTTGGCCTCCTCCTCCTTGCCGAAGAATGTGCGGTCCGCCGGACAGACCAGCGCCTCCCACTCCTCCACGAAGTCGGGATACAGCGCCGAGAAGCCACCAGTGTATATGCCGAGCGTCTCATTGTACTCCGGCCGCGGGGGGTAGTAGTTGTACCGGCGCTTGTAGTTCTCCAGAGCCTGTACGAGGTTCGTCAGCTGCGTCTGGCACTGGGTCATGACGGCGTTGTACCTCGCGCTCTGGATCGTCGGCACCAGGATCGCGACCAGCACCACGATGATGGCGATGACCACAAGCATCTCCACCAGCGTGAAACCGCGCCTGTCGTTCCACGTCATTGTACAACGCCTCCCGGAAACGTGCTGGCGGCGCCAGCTCTCCCGCAGCCTGCCTCTCCACTGAAGTGGCGCGGTCGTCGAGATTGACGCCCGCGCCGCCCACTGACCTTCTACCCGACTGCGGGCGCAGCTAAACCTTGCAGAGCCAAGCGCCGTGAGCGTCTCATAATGCCTCTATCCAATCGCAAATCGCGACATCACAGCCGGCGTCAGAACGTCCCCAGAATACACCATCGCCACCCCCGCCGCAGCCATCATGGGCCCGAAGGGCAGATAATCTCGACGGCCGCATCTGCCCAACACGATACAGACCACACCCACCAAAGCTCCCACCATCACTGATAGCAAGAAAAACGTCATGAACTGGTACCCCGGCCCCAGAAGCGCCCCCATCGCCCCGGCGAGCTTCACATCGCCCCACCCCATCGCGGGCCGTTTGAACACCCGCTCCGCCACAAAGGCGATGGCGATCAACAGGCCGGCTCCGACCGCGGCCCCCACCACCGAGCGCGGCAGCAGCACCGTGTAGTCCACGTTCGTGGTCAGACGCTCGTGAAACACCACCAGCCCCGAGCCGCCCTCCGCAATCAGCCGGATCCCGTCGAGGACCACACCCACACCTGCGATGATCGCGACGCTCTCGTCGGGGATGATATAGTGGTCGAGGTCGATGAAGAACACGACGATCAGGCAACAGACCACCGCGAACAGCAGAGGGGCGTGCACCGTAGGCCCGTAAACATGCCACGCCGCCAGCGCCGAGAGCCCTGTGAACAGCTCCACAAGCATGTATCGCGCGCTGAAGCGCCGACCGCAGTGTCGGCAGCGACCCCGCAGCGCCAGGTAGCTGAGCACCGGGAAGAGGTCGGCCACACCGAGGCGCTCCCCGCAACTGAGACAGCGCGAGGGCGGCCAGAGCAGCGACTCCCGCCGGGGGAGGCGGAAGATGACCACATTCAGGAAGCTGCCGACGGCGGCCCCGATCAGGAAGACCACCGCCAACAGGGCGATCTGTGCTGCCGGTGTTGGCCCCAGCGACCTCACCCCGCGGATGGGCGAGCGTGCTGCACTCACGACGCGACGGCCGGCTGGTTACCGGCCGCCGCTCACGGTCATGGTCAGTTCTCTGGCTCCTGCTCCGTCACTGGCTCAGGTTCGAGATGATTCCGATCAGCGGCAGGAACATCGAGATGACGATGAAGCCGACGATAAACCCCAGCACGACGATCATCACCGGCTCGATTGCCGCCGTCAGGCTCTCCACCGCCGCGTCCACCTCACGCTCGTAGAAGTCAGCAACCTTCTCAAGCATGCTGTCGAGCTGACCCGTCTCCTCACCGATCGTAATCATCTGCACCACCATCGGCGGGAACATCCTGCTCTCCGCCAGCGGATCAGCAATCGTGTCACCCTCGCGAATGCTGGCGCGCGAGAGAAGGATCGCGTCGGCGATAATGTCGTTTGCCACCGTCCGGGCCACCGTCTCGAGCGCCTGCAGAATCGGCACGCCGGAGGACAACAGCGTGGAGAGCGTCCGCGCGAACCGCGCGACGGCGATCTTGTGGTTCAAAGCACCGAACACCGGAACCTTCAGTATTACCGTATCCCAGATGCGCTTCCCCGTCTTTGTGGCCTTGATCCGGCCGATCGCGATCCACAGGCCCACGACGATCAGAAGCATGATGTACCACTTCTGAATCATGAAGTTGCTGACGTTCATCAGGAACCTCGTGGGCGCTGGGAAGTCGCTCTCCTCCATACCCAGGTCCAGGAATAGCTGCATGAACTTGGGCAGGACGAACATGACCAGGAAGGTCACGATGCCGACCGCCACGATCAGAACCAGAATCGGATACGTCATCGCGGACTTGATCTTCTGGCGCAGCTCCAGGTCCTTCTCCAGGAAGACCGCGAGCCGCTCCAGGGTGTCGTCGAGAACACCACCGACCTCGCCCGCGCGTACCAGACCGACGGCCAACTCACTGAACGTTCTCGGGAACTTCGACATCGACTTCGACAGAGTCGCGCCGCCCTCCACCTCTGACTGGATGTCCCGGATGATCTCCTTCAGCCCGACGTTGGAACTCTGCTGCTCCAGAACGTCGAGGCAACGCACCAGGGACACGCCGGCGTTGATCATCGTGGCGAACTGCCGGCAGAAGATCGCCAGGTCCTTGAGGCCGACGCGCTTGCCGAAGCTGAAGCTGAAGCTCTTGCCCGACTTCTTGGCGATCGCGGACGTCCGCTGCTGCTTGATCGAGGTCGGGTAGAGCCCCTCGTCGCGCAGCGACTTGATGAGCGCGTCCTTGGAGGACGCCTCCGTCGTCTGCTCGACTTCCTGGCCCTGCTTGTCCTTCGCCGTGTACACGAATGTCGGCATTTCTCACCAGCTCCTGCAACCGCAAGTGAGCCCCTCAACTCATGTATTGACCTGCCGCTCGATGGTGAAACGAGTTCGCCAAGATTTAACCTGCCATCCCTCACCTACCAGCTCAGGCTGCGTCACCCCGAGGAATCACCATGTATGAGCTTCTCCAGCTCCGTGGGGTTCTGCGCCCGCCGCATGGCATCCTCGTACGTGATCAGGCTCTGCTTGTAGAGGTCCCGCAGCGCCTGGTCCATGGTCTGCATCCCCATCTCCCCGGCGGTCTGGATCATCGAGGTGATCTGATGCGCCTTGGCCTCGCGGATCAGGTTCCTGATGGCCGAGTTCGCGATCATCACCTCGACCGCCGCCACACGACCCGGCTGGCCCGCCCGCGGGAGGAGCTGCTGCGACAGGATGGCCACGAGGTTGTTCGACAGCTGGATGCGTATCTGCTCCTGCTGCGACGGCGGGAAGACGTCGATCATGCGGTCAACCGATTCCGCCGCGTTGTTCGTGTGCAAAGTGGCCATCACCAGGTGGCCCGTCTCCGCACAGGTGACGGCGAGTTGGATGGTCTCCAGATCGCGCATCTCGCCCACCAGGATGACGTCCGGGTCCTCGCGCAGTGCGGCCCGCAGCGCGTTGTTGAAGCTGTGTGTGTCATGGCCCAGCTCGCGCTGATTGATGACCGACTTGTTGTGATCGTGCAGGTACTCGATCGGGTCCTCGATGGTGATAATGTGCTCGGCCCGCTCGTGGTTGATCTGATCGAGCATCGCCGCCAGCGTGGTGGACTTCCCCGAGCCGGTCGGCCCGGTCACCAGCAGCAGGCCGCGCACCCGCCGGGACAGCTCCTCCAGCACCGGCGGCAGGCCCAGCTCCTGGATGCTCGGGATGCGCCGCGGAATCAGCCGGAAGGCCCCCGCCACCGTCCCCCGGTCCCGGTAGATGTTGGTGCGGAAGCGCGCCACGTCCTGATACGCGTAGGAGCAGTCCAGCTCCAGGTCCGTCTCGAACCGCTGAATCTGGTCGTCAGTGAGGATGTCGTAGAGCATTCGCTGCGAAACGTCGGGCGTGAACTCCTCGTACCGAGTCTTCTTGAGTTCGCCGTCGATCCGCAGCACCGGCGGCAGTCCCGCCGTCACGTGCAGGTCCGAAGCGTTATGCTCAACGACGAGCTCCAGGAGCTCGTCGAGATGCACATCGCGAATCGGCTTGACCTTGCGCCTCCGCGTCCTCTGCTCTGTCGCCATGAGGCTCCTCCTGATTGGCGCGCCCGACCCCGCGTCAGCGAGCCCCGACTACCTCACCGTGGATACAACGCGCAGGATCTCGTCAACGTCGGTAATGCCCGATGTGGCCTTGTCCATGGCATCGTCCGCCAGTGTGACCATGCCGCTGGCCAGCGCCGCCTCCTTCACCTGGTCGGCCGAGGCTCGCTTCACCACCAGCTCGCGGATCTCCTGGGTCATCACCATCAGCTCGAAGATCCCGATGCGCCCGCGATATCCCGTGTTCCGGCACGCCGGACAGCCCGTGCCCCGGTAGAAGGTGACGTCCTCGTTCGCAGGATCGTCGGGGTCGAACCCCAGACCCAGAAGCTGATCGCGCGGCGGCTCGTACGGCTCCTTGCACTCGTCGCACAGCTTACGTGCAAGCCGCTGGGAGATGGAGGCGATGACCGATGAGGAGATCAGGAACGGCTCCACACCCATGTCGATCATGCGCGTGACCGTGGACGGCGCGTCGTTGGTGTGCAGCGTGCTGAGCACAAGGTGGCCGGTGAGAGCGGCCTGGATGGCGATCTCCGAGGTCTCCAGGTCACGGATCTCTCCCACCAGAATGATGTCGGGGTCCTGCCGCAGGAAGTACTTCAGGGCGATCGCGAAGGTCAGGCCCGCCTTCCGATTCACATGCACCTGGCTGATGCCGTCGATCTGGTACTCAACCGGGTCCTCAATCGTGATGATGTTCGTCTCCACGGAGTTGATGCGGTTGAGGATGGAGTACTGCGTGGTCGTCTTGCCGCTCCCCGTCGGACCCGTCGAGAGGATCATCCCGTTGGGCTGGCGGATCAGGGTCTCCGTCTGGGCCAGCATGCTGGACGAGAACCCCAGGTTCGCAAGGCCCATCATGATCCCGCGCTTGTCCAGAATCCGCATGACGCACTTCTCCCCCATCGTGGTGGGAATCGTGGACACGCGCAGGTCGAAGTCCTCACCGGCATGGCGGACGTGGATGCGTCCGTCCTGGGGCACCCGCCGCTCCGCGATGTTCATGTTCGCCATGATCTTCAGCCGCGAGATCAGTGGCGCGTGCACGTACTTGGGCAGACGCAGGATCTCGTGCAGGACTCCATCGATACGGTAGCGGATGCGCACCCCGCCTCCATGGGGCTCGGCGTGGATGTCGCTCGCCCGCTCCTGGATCGCGCGCTGAATGAGAATCTTCGCGATGCGGATGATCGGCGCCTCGTCCGCCACGTCGGCGATGCGGTCGGTCTCGATCCGGTCGTGGTCCTCGCCAAGCTCCTCCTCGGTGGCCAGGATTCCGCTGTCACGCACTGACTCCGCCAGAGCCTGCATATCGCCCATGCCGAAGTCCGTCGCCGCCGGACGCGCGCCCCCTTTGCCCTCCCCAGCCGGTGCAGCGGCATATACCTTGTCGATCACCGACGAGATCTTGTCGGCCGGGGCCAGCATGGCCTCGACGTCCACCTGCAGCCGCATCTTCAGGTCATCGAGCGCCATAACGTCCGTGGGCTCGGCCATGGCCACCCGGATCGTCCCCTCCTCGCCCCGGTCAATGGGCAAAGCCATGTGGCGCTTGGCCGTATCCTGGCCGATGAGCTGCGCGACCCCGGGATCCACCTTCACCTCGTTGAGGTTGACATACGGCACCCGCATCTGCTCGGCCAGAGTCTCGTAGAGCGGCTCCTCCTCCACAAACCCCAGGTCCATGAGGATCTCGCCGATGCGCTGCGTGCTGTCCTCCTGCGCCGTAAGCGCCTTCTCGAGCTGCTCATCCGTGATGTGGCCCTTCTCAATGAGCATCTGCCCGATGAGCTTCCTGCCACGAGATCTGCGCATGATCTGCACCTCTTGCAGCTGCAGAAGTCTACCGACGAGCCGGTATGCGTGGCGATTATAGGCCAGCCGCGCCGGCACTGTCAAGCTGACTGCGGCCGCCCGAGAGCGCCTCGCGCTCCCCTCCGGCCTGCTCGCCACGCATCACGCCCCACACTTCCCGCAGGGCCTGCCCGACCCCTCCGGGTTCACACTAGTTTAACGGTGGCGTTCTGCGGTCCGCTCCGCCAAGCGCTGCAGCTCGAGTGTCAGCCGCAGCGGCCGCGGTCGCCACTTCGTATAGATACCCAGCAAGGATCGACTTCATGCGACATCACAAACCCTCAAGCACCCGCGCTGGCCTCCGCCCGCGGTCGCTGCTCGCCGGGCGGTTCGTCTCCACGCGCCTCACCTCGCCACCCGTGCACTCTGACGAACCTAAGGACATCGTCCGTCTACGCGCGCATCCGCAAGAGCGTGACAGAATGGGGCGCGAAGCAGTAGGCCACCGGCGGCGCGGTCGGCTCCAACTCCTTCGTATCGACGCACACCGCCGCCGGCCTGCTCGCATCGTTGTGGGCCGCCTCGCTCTCCCCGTTGATCACGCTGGCCTGAGTCAGTCGATGGCCCTCGGCGCCGACGACCACGATTCTCGCCTCGACGCTCTCGCTCGCGCTCCGGTTCACCACCGAGACCATCACCTCTCCGCCATCATCAGCGACCGTGGCGGCGGCGTCGAGCACAGGCACGTCCGACAGCGCCGGGATGTTCCCGAAGGCCTCGGCCTCGAAGGTCGGCCCCTCGCACGTGCAAGCGACCGCCACCTCGCCGCAGTTGCCCGCGTAGAGCTCGAAGGCCCGGTAGATGGCCGTCCCCCACGCACCCGTCTGGGAGGTGACGATCGCCGGCAGCACGTTCACGAGCTGCGCCAGGTTCGCCATGCCCACGCTGGGCGAGAGTCGATGCAGCGCGTTGAAGACACCGGCCGCGAACACCGCGTCACGCAGCTCGTAGCGCTCCTCGATTCCCTCGTCGCCCGCCGCATCCAGCCACACGTTCCACTCGTCGAAGGCGATCCTGATCCCCGAGTCGGCTCCGACCACCTCCTCGATCGTCTCCGCCACCTCCACCAGCCGCCGTTCGATGTCCACCGGCGCGGCCACTATAGCTCGGTACTGCTGCTCGCGCCGGGCCTCGTCGCGAGTGTGCGGCACGTAGCGGTGCACTGACAGGTGATCGATCTGCTCACCGGCTATCTCGAGCACGGTCCGGTTCCAGTCCGGGAACTGCACCGGGTCGGCTCCCACGGCGATGAGCTGGATCCCCGCGTCCGCCGCCCGCATGGCCTCGGCGAACTCCAGGAACAGCTTCCCGTACTCCCCTGCGGGGACGTGCCCGATCTCCCAACCGCCATAGGTCTCATTCCCCACGCTCCAATACCTTACGCCCAGAGGCTCCTCGTGGCCGTTGTCGGCGCGCAGGCGACCCATCCCGGTGCCCGTAGCACCGTTGCAGTACTCCACCCACGCGGCCGCCTCCTCCGCCCCTGCCGAGCCTGTGTTCACACAGATATATGGCTCGGCGCCCACCATCCGGCACCACGCCACGAACTCGTCGGTCCCGAAGTCGTTGGGCTCCCACGCCCGCCAGGCGGGATCGTACACCGCCGGCCGCTCCGGGCGCGGCCCCACCCCGTGCCGCCAGCGATACCCGTCCGCGAAGCAGCCCCCCGGCCATCGGATCACCGGCGGGCTGATGGCCCGCACCAGCTCCACCACGTCCGCGCGGTAGCCACCGGCCTGCCGGTCGCGCGCGCGCATCAGGCTCAGGTCCCGCACCTGTATCTCGCCGCACCCGCGGCAGCCGATGGTCAGCGCCGCCTCGTCGCTGTCCCAGCGGGCGGGAAGCTGCACCTCCCACCGCTCCCACTGGGCGCCTGGCGCAGGCCGGACCTCCCGGGCCCCGCCCAGAGCGACCTCCACCTCCCGGATGTCGCCCTCTGCGGCGCGAACCTCAAGCTGCAGGCTGTAGTGTACGCCCCGGCGCACCGCCAGTCCCGGATGCCGCACAGCGTGCAGCCCCGCGTCGCGCAGGCATCGCATCAGTAGCCTGTGCCGGCCGGGGGCCTCCGGCTGCAGCTCGGTCAGAAGCTGCGGCGCCCTGCCGCCGACCTTCTCCCACGGATCGGGCAGACCGTTGTGGTCGTCATCGAACCCCACGAACCTCCGCGCCCCGAGCATCTCGCCCCAGACACCGCCGTTGATGCACCGGCCCAGGTGCTCGATGAAGTGCCCGTAGATGTTGGGGTCGATATGCCCGATGCGATTGCCCGCATCAACAGTAATGGTCGCCTGCAGCATGGTCCGGCTCTCCCTTCCCTCAGCCACCGAAGTGCGCCGGATGCCAGGATGGCACCGCCCGGGTCACGGTCAGCGCGTACACGGCCACCGCCCCCGCCGCCCGCAGGGTGCGGGCGCACTCCTGGATGGTTGCGCCGGTGGTGAACACGTCGTCGATCAGGATCACCGCCCGCCCCCGCAGCCGCCAGACCCGTCGGGCCTCAAATGCGTCCCTGACATTCGTGAGCCTCTCGCGCCGATCCATCTCCGTCTGGGGCGTCGTGTTCCGCACGCGCTCGATGGCGTCCGTGCACACCGGCAGCCCCACCTCGGGCGCCATCCGTTCTGCCAGCAGCTCCGCCTGATCGAAGCCCCGCCAGGCCCGCCGCTGGGCATGCAGCGGGACGGGCACCAGCGCAGCGCACTCGCTCAACGGCAGACCCTTGCCCTCAGCCTGGCCCCGAAACGCGTCCACCAGCATCTCCGCCAGAGGGTCCGCGAGGCGCGTCCGCCCACGGAACTTGAAGGCCAGGACCGCCTCGCGGAGGCTTCCGGTGTGAAGCCCCACCGCCCGAGCTCCGCTGATGTCTCGACCGTCGCGGCAGTCGGCGCACAGCATCGATGCCCGCTGTGTCTCCCGCAGCGGCACGCCGCACAGCGCGCAGCAGTGCCCGCCGATGAACAGGACCTCTTCGCGGCACGTCTCACACAGGGGTTGAGCGCCCGGCCGCCCGCAGACCTGGCACCGCGGTGGGAAGAGCAGGTCCAGCAGCTCATCGCCGATCCCCCGTGAGCCCATGGCATCCGGCGGTTCGACGCCGCGCCGATGGGACCTGCCTCTGCCGCCGATCTGACGG
>JBNGDZ010000032.1:0-17930 GCA_049975765.1 Armatimonadota bacterium | reverse complement strand
GGGAGCCGGTCTACGGTGTGGAGCACATCGCGGTCCCCTGGGAGGGCGGCTGGCTGGTCAACGTCAGCAACTACCGGCACGAGGAGCCGGTGGCGTCGCTGATGATCGAGGGCCGCGAGGTCCCCGGAGGACGCCTGCTCAACCTCGGGGGCTCGCTGGCGCTGCCGGCCGAGATCCCGTCTCTGCGGCCGATGCTGCTCTACGTATCGGCGGGGGAGTGAGGGCACGGCGGCGTCTTCGGTCACCGGTCTGCCGAGAGCGGCAGTGGGCCTTCGGGCCACGTCGCGCGTGGGAAGGCCTGACCTCCGTACGGGATGAAGCCCGCTCGGTGCCCACCATCCTTCCAGCAAGGAGTGTCCAGTGTCATGAGACCGGCAATGATCGCGTGCCCGGCGTTCCTCGCGGCGGTGATCGTGCTTTCCGTCGCGACCGGCGCCGAGGCCCAGGGGCGCATCCTGCTTGAGGCCGAGGACCTCGACCCCGGCGGCGCGTGGCAGGTCAGGCCCTGGCGGGAGGCATACTTCTGCGCCAGCTTCGCCAACGACTTCTTCTCCCGCCAGGCCTTCCTGGACGCCCCGGAGCAGTGCGCGAGGTCCGTGGCGACCGCTGAGGTAGAGGTGCCGGCCACGGACCGCTACGCGCTCTTCGCGCGCTATGCCTGCCCCTACGAGCACCACGTGGAGTTCACCGTCGAGATCCGCCAGGATGGCGAGACTGTCTTCAGCCGGCGCTTCGGGCGGCTGCAGAGCCCCAGGATCTGGCCCTTCGGCGGCGGCGTGCAGCCGATGGCCTCCTACTCCTGGGGCGGCGGCGACAACATGGTCTACGAGGGCGGCATCGCGCAGTTCCGGCTGGCTCGCGGCACGGCCACGGTTTCGCTCATCGCCGACGCCCAGCCCCGCCCCTCGGCCGGGCGACAGGTGGACATGCTGCTGATCACGCCGCTCGACGATGAGGTCACGCAGCGGCTGGAGCAGTGGAGCTACCTGCCGCTGGACGGGCTGCTGACGCAGGCTGGCGAGATCCTCATGCGCGTGAGCAATCCCGCCGACGGCGTCGCGCCGATGCTGGTCGAGCTGACAACCACTGAGCACAGCCCCTACTGGGTGCACCGGCGCGACTGGCGCAGGCCGATGGCGGTGGGCGCCGAGGGCGTGGTGGAGGGCGAGCGCACCGAGGGCAACTTCCTGCAGCCGGGGCAGAGCAGCCCGTGGGTGGAGATCGGCCACCGCCTCGATCGCCTGAACGAGTCCACGCTCAACGTCCAGGTGATCTACGGCTCAGAGGACATCGCCGGCACCGATGCCGTCTTCGAGTTCGCGGTCCCGACGGCCGACGGTGGCTTAGAGACCGTGCGCCGCCTGCGCTACACCGCGCCGTCAGTGACGCGCCTGCGCTTCGCCGTGCCGGGCGACATCCGCAGCGTCCGCATCCGCACCGCCGAGGAGGATCTGGAGGAGATCCTGCGCTACGTTCGGGCGCTCCCGGACGAGGGCCAGACGCCCCGGCACATCGGCATTCGCGGCGTCTTCACCGGCCACTTCACGGGCGGGAACCTCTCCGAGCGTGTGCAGGAGCTGGTCGCACAGCTGCAGCAGGAGCTCGTCGGCGACGCCCTGGACCGGGGCTATCAGGTGGAGAGCCTCGGCGACGAGATCCACCTCCGGCGCGCCGAGCCCACCGCGGAGACCAACGCGGCCTTCCGGGAGTATCTGCGCGAGAAGGGCCTCTCGCCCCGGGATCTGCTGCCGCCCGAGGCGCTGCAGCAGGCCCAATCGGCTGGCGTGGATGACCTGTGGTCGCTCGTCACGCTGGACTACGACGCCAAGCAGACCGCCCCGCGCCTGTGGTACCACGCCATGGTCTTCGGCTACAGGAACGGGAGCCTGCTGGACCTGAGGGCGGAGACCGAGCGGATCACGCGCGAGAGCGATGGGCAGGTGCGGACCGGGGCGAACTACTCGCCGCATCCCTACTACTGGCCGAAGCACCACCAGTGGGTGGTGCCCTTCAGGCTCGGCGCCCTGACCATGCCCTGGAGCGAGGACTACGTGTGGGGGATTCCGGAGCTCAGTCCCCAGGTCACCGGCTATCTGCTGGACGTGTTCCGCTGCGGGGCCAGGGACCACAACCTGCCGATCTGCTACTACGTCATGCCGCACTCGCCGGGCAACACCCCCAGGAGCTTCCGCCTCAGCTACTACGAGGCGCTGGCGCACGGCGCGAAGCTCATCGACCACTTCTGCGTCACGCCCATCGTCACGGCCTACACCGAGAACTACGTGTCGGCCGAGTACCTCCCCATGTACCGGGAGATCCACGACATCGCGCATGAGCTGGGGCAGTTCGACGACATCCTCGCCGGCGGCTCGGTCCGGCCGGCCTCCGTGGCGCTGCTGATCTCCGGCACCACGGACCTGTGGGACCCCTCGGTCAACTACAACCAGGAGCGCAAGTGCCTCTACTACGTTCTCCGCCACTCCGGCATCCCGGTGGACTTCGTCACGGAGGAGGACATCGTGGAGGGCCGTCTGGCCGACTACCGGGTCCTGTACATCAGCGCCAGCCATCTGCTGTCTGGCGCCGCGGACGCGCTTCAGGAGTGGGTCGCCTCCGGCGGTATCGTCTTCTCCGTCGCAGGCGGGGGGCTCCTGGATGAGTACGGGGAGACGAACGCCGCGATGCTGGCGCTGCTGGGCCTCGAGGGCGCTGAGCTTGAGGAGCACGACGCGCTCCCCGACATCAAGCACACGCTGCCGCGGCTTCGGCCCGCCGATGGCCTGCGGCTGGAGCTTCCGGGTCTGCAGCCGGTCGCGCTGCCCGCCATCGGGACCGTGCAGCGCCTGACCGCCGCCCGGGGAGCCCGGCAGGTGGGGCGGCTGCACGACGAGTCATGCGCCGCGACGCTGCATGAGACAGGCGAGGGGGCGGCGGTGCTCATCGGTGGCTTTCCGGGCGTGGCCTACGTCACGCCGGCCATCCCCGTGCGCCCGTGGGACCGGGGAGCCACGGTGGACGCCATGTGCCACCTCCTGCCCACGGAGTTCGATGACGCCGCACGGGACGTCATCCTGTGGCCGGTGCGACAGGCGGGCGTGGAGCCGGAGATAGCCCTCTCGGAGCCGATCGTGGAGTGGAGCGCGGTGGACTCGGACCAGGGCACCGCCGTCCTGCTGGTCAACTGGACCGGGGAGCCGATTCCGGAGCTGACGGTCACGGTGCGCGGTGACCTCGGTGACCGGGGGGTGCGCTCGGTGGAGCAGGGCCCGCTGACCCCGCACGCCTCCGAGGACGGCTGGCAGGTCACCCTCCCGCTTGGGCTCACCGACTGCATCACCGTTCGCTGAGCGCATGCGGAGGCCGCAGGAGACGCGAGGCCGCGCGCGGAAGGTGGCGGCTGGTGGGGGACGAGAGAACAACTCGAGAGTCGCGCGAAGATGGTGCACCCGATGATGCTGAGATCGGCCTGGCCGTGGGTGACGGTAGCATCGCTGGCGATGGGGACGCTCGGGGCTGAGGAGCAGTTCGAGCCGCCTGCGCCGGTGGGCAGCGTCGAGGAGATGGGCAGAAACATCCAGCGCACCATGAGGCTGCTGGCCACCAGCACGCCCGAGAGGCGCAATCGCGTCAGGGTGCTCTTCTACGGCCAGTCGGTCACCCGCAATCCGTGGTGGCAGGACGTCGCAGACCACCTGCGCGAGAGCTTCCCGCACGCGGACCTGGAGATCGAGAACCTGGCCGTCGGCGGCTATACCGCCCCCACGCTGATCAACACCGCCGAGTACGACCTCTACCCCTACTACCCCGACCTGCTGATCTTCCACGTCTGGGGAGGCGTGGAGAGCGGCGAGCAGGAGGCGATCATCCGCCGGACGCGCCGGCGGACCACCGCCGAGATCCTCCTGTGGACCAGCAACCTGCGCTGGCCGGCAGATGTCCCGCCTGAAGGCGATCCGAACGACCCGCGCGTGCAGCGCGTTGACGCCAGCGACCAGGCCATCTCCGACCTCTACTTCCGGCTGGCGGAGGAGTACGGCTGCGAGGTCGCGGATGTCCGCACGGGGATGCAGAACTACCTGGCCGAGCATGACCTCGTCGTCAAGGACACCATTCACGACACTGTGCACCCCAACGAGCTGGGCAACTTCCTCATCGCCGCGCTCGTCAAGCCGCATCTGCGCTACGACCCGTCTTTCCCCACCGATCGATGGGAGGGCCTGGTGGAGGACGTCCCGGTCGATGACGGGCGCGTGAGGCGAGGCGAGGATGGCTCGCTGTCGCTCACCTTCGAGGGCAATCGCATCGACGTCATCGCCGCGCACACCGATGAGAGGGAGCCCGGGTCCGCGGGAGTGCTGATCGACGGCCGGCCGCCGTCGGAGTTCCCGGAGCTCTACTACCACGCCCGGCCCAGCCCGACACCCGTCGCCGGCCGCCCCGCCATTAACCGCATCGACCACGAGGCCCCGCTGGTGCTGGAGACATGGACCGCCAGGATCCTGGAGTGCGATCCCGAGGAGGACGTGCTGCGCTATGAGGTGATCGGCTCGGAGACCGGCCCGGACGGCGTGGGGGAGCACAGGGAGCGCTTTGTCTCGGACTCGGGCCGGGTGGTCATCGAGCCGAACATGTGGATGGTCAACTGGTCGCTGCGCTACCGGGAGACGACCCTGCCTGAGGACTATCAGGTGACCTGGCAGGTCAAGCCGCTCTTCGTGGACACCTACGAGGCGCCGGTGACCGACGACCCGGCTCGCGACTACGCCACCACGCTGGCACAGGGGCTGAGCAACGCCGAGCACACCGTGACGCTGGCTCCCGCAGGCGACGGACCGGTGCCGGTGGCGGCATTCCGCGTCTACAGGCCGCCGCTGAGGTAGTCGCGGCGCGATTGTGAAGCTGCGGCCGCAGGCTGTCTCCGAAAAAGGCGCCGGCGAGGGCGCCTCCGCCCCGGCACTCATGAGAGTGTCGTCCACCGAACGCGCGCCCGGCAGCTCAGCCGGCCGTCTCGCCGCGCTCACGGACCTCCCGCGCCGCCGGGAGCATCCCCGCTCCGACGCCGCCGAGCAGCGCCACCACCGCGGCAGCCAGCATCGCGGGGAGCAGCGAGCCGGTGGCGTCGGCGATGGCGCCGCCGGCCGTCGGCCCCAGCGCCTGTCCGATACCAAAGAACAGGGTGATGAAGCCCAGCGCGGCGGAGGCCATGCGGGGGCCGAGCATGTCGCCACAGGCCGCCGCCATGATCGCCGGGATGCTCCACGCGGTCAGGCCGAAGAGGACGGCGGAGATGGTGAAGCCCGCTGGCGTCGGCCACAGCGCGAAGAGGCCGAAGGCCGCGGCGTGGACGAGGTAGACGATGACCAGCGCGCCCTTGCGGCCGATCACGTCGGAGACGGCCCCCCAGATGAGCCCGCACAGCAGGCTCAGCCACCCCATGATCATGAACAGCCCGCCGGCGGCCTCCTGGCTGTAGCCGCCCTCGGCGGTGAGGGCCGTGACGAAGAACGTCATGTAGATGATGTACGAGAAGCCGAACGCGACGTAGACCAGGCCGAGGTGCCAGACGGCGGGCGCGCGATAGACCGCGCCCCAGCGGAGCGGCTCCACCGGAGGGTCAGGGACGGAATCGCCGATCTCCGCCCCGACCGGCGCCCGCCCGACCTCGGCGGGACGATTCCGCAACAGCAGCAGGCTCCCCGCGGCCAGCGCGACGGTGATGGCCCCAAAGCCGAACCAGCACACGCGCCAGCCTCTCTCGCCCCAGGCCGCCAGCACATCCGGGACGGCCGCCCCCAGCCCAATCAGCGCCACCGACGAGCCGGCGACGGCGATGCCCGTGGCCAGGCCACGGCGGCGAACCGCGAACCAGGCCGCCAGCAGACCCATCACCGGGACGTTGCTGGCGCCGCTGCCCAGGCCCGTGATTCCGCGCCAGATGGCCGCCGAGGCGACGCTGTTCGCCAGGCCCGTCAGGACCATGGCCGCGCCCGCCACGGCCAGGCCGGTCGCGATCACTGCTCGCGGGCCGAAGCGGGAGGCCAGCGCGCCTCCGATGACCGACAGCGCCAGGTAGCCGACCAGATTCGCGGTCGCCAGCGCCCCGGCCTGGGTGTTGTCCATCTCCAGGCCGGTCTGCATGGCAGGGAGCACCATCGTGTAGCCGAACCGCGCCAGGCCCAGCGCCCCGAACACCACAAGTGTCGATACGACAAGTATCGCCCAGCCGTAGTGGATGCCCTGCCTGCCGTCAGCCATGTGTCACCTCGCGGTATGGCGCCGCGTCATGCTCCTACTCATTCTCGAGCATCAGCCACACGTCGCCGCGCGAGTCCGTGCCGCCCCGGGAGGCCAGCTCGCCCACGATCGTATAGGTGGCATTCGGATCGACCTCATCGAGGGTCAGTCGATAGAGATTGTCATGGCTGCCGCCGCCGGCCCAGCCGTCATGCTCGTCCTCGGAGACCACCTCTCCGTCGGCCAGCAGAGCGGTCCGCCGAATGTCCACGCCGTGGGCGCCGCGGGTGTACTGCCACTCCACGACGAGTTCGCCGGGCCCGATGATGTGCTCGGTAACGTCGAAGCTCAGCTCCGCCCCCTCTTCACTCATCTGCTCCGGCGCCCAGGATCCGATCCGCACCAGCGTGCCCCTGAAGAAGCCGAAGGTGGCGCCCTCGGGCAGCGAGGTCCGCTCGCCATCGCGCAGCTCCGCCGCGAGAGCATCGAGCTCGCCGGCGAGGTCAGCCACCGCCTGCGCCAGGTCGCGGGTGCGGGTGACATCGCGCTGCGCCGCGCCCACCTGCCGGGCCGCCTGCTCGTAGGTCTCCGCGCAGGTCTCTAGCGGCGCGACCAGGTCCCTGATGGTCTGCGCGGCGCGGGCGAGTCTGGCCGCGGCGGTGTTGGCGTGGTGGGGGAGCGCGTCCGCGGCATCGGCGTAGAGGTCGGACGCCTGCTGCATCGCCAGGAGCTTGCTCGCGGCCAGCCGGTACATCCTGAAGGCCAGCTCCGCGTACGGGATCAGATCGGTGTTGTGGGTGCCGCTCTGCGTGAGCTCCTGGAGGCGGGCGATGGCCTCGTCGCTGGCGGCGACTATCTCCTCTGCGGCGTCGGCCGGCCGCGGGTCCTTGAGTGCGAACGCGCGCAGCACCTGCCGCGGCGGCGCCCACCAAAGATCGGTGATCAGCCGGGAGTCGTAGCAGATCGCTGCGGGACCCTCCCGCGGCCAGGGCTCGATGAGCGCCGCGTGCAGGCGCTCCCCGGCGTCCGCCTCCCGGATCCCCAGCCACCAACCGGCGTAGCGGCGCTCGAAGTCCTCCACGGGCGTGCGGCCCAGCGACCAGGCGCACTCCGCGGCGTAGAACATCCCCGGCAGGGAGTTGGTGACGATGCCCCCGTGCTGCCACTCCCAGGTGGTCGTCATGCAGCCGCCGACGCCGCGCTCATCGCCCGCCTGCAGGAAGCCCCGAATCCCCCGCCAGGTGGTCCGGTAGTCGGGCCAGATGCGCGAGAAGCAGACCACCGCGGGCGAGACCCACACGTCCTGAAAGCCCAGCGACTGATATTGCTCGATCTGCGGGTAGGTGGGGGGGCCGTGATAGATCCACTCGGTGGGGATGCAGTCCTTGTGCAGCATCTCCTCGTACTCGATGGTCCAGCCCACATGCGAGGGCCAGAAGAGCATGGTGCGGCCGTGCGTGTCGCACAGGTCCTCCAGGCGGTTCATGTGCTCGGCATAGAGCGCGCCGATGCCGTCCTGCTCCACCCGCTGCCGGCACGCCTCGCACTTGCCGAAGCCACCCTCGAACTCATCCCCGCCGACGTGGATGTATTCCGAGTAGGGGAACTGCTCGGCCAGCTCGCCGTAGACGGTGTCGAGGAACTCCCACGTCTCGGGGTTGGAGGTGCAGAACACCCAGGACTGGCCCGCCTCGCGCAGATGGGCCAGCTCCTCATGCTGCAGGACCGCGGAGGCGTGGCCCAGGGACTCGAACTGCGGCGCAAGCTGCACGTGGTACCGATGCGCGTATTCCGACAGCTCGCGGGCTTTGTCGGGCGTGAAAGTCCCCTCCCGACCCAGGAACGGGTAGGCCTCGAAGCGGTAGTCATTCTCACCGTAGATCACCAGCAGGTTGAGCTTGCAGCGGGCGAGGGCGCGGATCAGCCGCTTCCACCAGTCCACCTCCACGGTCTGCCCCCGGGCCACATCGTACTGCAGCCCCCGCACGGGGTAGCTGGGCCAGTCAGCCACCTCACAGCGGGGCAGGCGCCCGTCCGGCGCGACAAGCTGGGCGATGGTCTGCGCGCCATGGAAGACGCCCTCGGCGTCGGCGGCCTCCACGCGCGCCGCCTCACCGACGGTCGCGACGTAGGCCCCCGCTGGGCTCTGCCGCAGCGTCACATCGAGGTCCCCCGCTGCGAGTTCGCCGACGCGGCTGAGGACGATGTCGCCCGCGCGGGGAGTTGCGCCTTCGGCGATAGTCAGACGCAGGCCGGCGCGCTCGGCGACCTGCTCCGCCAGGTCCTCGGCCGCGAAGCGGTCGCGCTCATCGGGATCGCCCGGCAGCACGATGCGACTGTCGTCACTCAGCGCCAGGGAGCCCTCCTGAAGCACGAGGTCCTGCGGCATGG
The DNA here is from genome assembly GCA_049975765.1 of Armatimonadota bacterium. Classification (GTDB taxonomy): domain Bacteria; phylum Armatimonadota; class Zipacnadia; order Zipacnadales; family UBA5352; genus JAYENL01. The sequence goes on along the minus strand of JBNGDZ010000032.1, from coordinate 9,305 downwards.
GAACCAGCGCCACGCCGCGCTCCCGCATCTGCTCGAGAGTATCGACCATGCGGCGCAGCTCGGGAGTGGCCTCCACGACCGAGGCGGTGATCTCGCGGCGGCCGGGGTTGTGCCGGTAGACCGTCCAGCCGTCGCCCTCGATGAGGCCCGTGGCGTAGATGTCGATATATCCCTGCTGCAGATGCTGCTCGGTGAGGTGCTCGGTTATGTCGATGGGATCGCGATTGCTGGCGTTCCAGTCGTCGCCGACCGCGATGACCGGGCCCTCGTGGATCACCGGCCCGTCCTCGGCGTCGCGGCGCAGGATCAGCCTGTAGGAGCTGCCCTGGCCCGTGAAGCCCACGATGCTGCCCAGGTTCAGCGCATAGGCCAGCGGCATCTGTTGCGGCACCGGAAAGCGCAACTGCACCCAGGTCCCCGACTCCAGGTTCCCAAGGTGCCCCTCTCCCGCGGGCGTGGGCTCGACGGCGGCGCGCTGCTCGGCGACGTCAAGGTAGGCGGCGAGGCGATCCTGAGCCACTGATGCCGACAGGCCCGTCAGGACTGCGCAGATCACCATCGCGACGGTCAGGCGTGAGCTTCCCACTGGTGGCACCTCCAGGTCGATGGATGACCGCATCCCCGGCAGGAGCGGGCAATCGCTGAGAGATACTCGGCCCGCGGGTCGGAATCCTTCCATCGCGCCGCGCGAGATGGGGCAGGTCCATCGGCACATGGGCGGAAGTCAGGCGGTGCGGAGACTCGCTGCCGGAGGTGGCTGCCATGCAGGTTGAGATCGCTCGCCATGCCCTTGACCGGGTGCCGCTGTCGCTAATCATCGACGATTCCACCGTGCTGGTGAACCTCAACTACCTCTTCATGCGCGACCGCAACCGCGTGGACGGCCAGGATCGCCGCTGGGAGGATGTGCCGGTGGCACACCCTGAGAGCTTCACGCGGGAGTTCGCCGAGTTCTGCCTGGAGGCGGGGGTGCGGGGCAAGTTCAGCGTCGTTCCCTGCCCGGCCGCGCTGGGTCGCATCGATGAGGGCCTGCCGCTGTTCGACCGGCGGCAGCAAGAGAGCTGGCTGGAGATGTGCCGGGAGCTGATCGTCCCGGCCTTCGACATCACCCCGGAGATGATGACCCACACCAAGGTGGTCGATCCGGAGAGCTGCCGGCCGGTGGAGCCGGAGATCTGGGAGCAGTACGACTGGGAGGCGCTGCCCGACGACGAGGAGCTGATCCTGGAGTACATCGCGGCCTCCTGCCGGATCCTCGGCAACGTGGGACTGACGCCTGAGGGCGTCACATCGCCGGGGGGATTCGGCGGCCGAACGCTGGAGATGTACGCGAAGCTGGCGGGCGAGGCCGTGCGCAAGGTGACCGGCAACCCCACCCCCTACTTCTTCAAGCGCATCGCCCACGAGGAGGTGGAGACGCCGGTATGGTATCCCGACCGCGAGGCCGGGACGGCCGTCGGGGAGATCATCGCCTGCACCGGCGACTGGACCGGCTCGTGGACGGGCTACGGCGAGGTCAACGTGGACCGCTACATCACCGCCGATCTGCAGGGCGGGCGCCTGCCGGCCGTCATAGATGTCGGCGACCCGGCGGTGCTGTGCAGCCACTGGCAGGGCTTCTATGGCCTGCACAACGATGACCGGCGCGGCTTTCGCGCGCTCAAGACCGTCGTCCGGCGCCTGCGGGAGCGCGACCCCAGAGGCGAGCGCACGTCCTGGCGCACGCCGAGCGAGATCACCACCTATGCCTGCGCGCGGGAGATGGCGGAGGTGACGGTGGAGGGCGATCGCATCAGCCTCGACCTGCCCGTCCTGGTGCCGGAGCTGACGCTGCGAATCTCGGAGGTGCCGGTAGCGCGCATGGCGGTTGACGGGCAGCCTCTGCGGCGCGTGGGCAGCCGCGCGGCCTTCGCTGACGGGACCTTTCTGGCGGAGGAGGGGGCAGCGCTGGCGGCCTTCACGCCCACGCAGCGGCGGGTGGAGCTGGCGGTCACAGAGGCCCCGGGGGCGTGAGCACAGGCTCGCCGGTGGTCGTCGTGGACACTGTGCTTGCGGCCTCGTCGGCCAGGCCGAGGCAGTAGACCGCGCCGTCGGAGGAGCCAACGAAGACATCGCCACCCCGCGACGGTCGGTGAGGGGTCCACGGCCCCGCCGGTCTCCGCCGCCCACCGCTCCTCGGCGATCGCCGCGTCGATGGCGTACAGGTGGCGCTCCCCCGAGCCCATGATGACCAACCCGTTCGATGGGTATGACTTCCTCGCCTCGCCCGTTGTTCCTTTGGGCGGAGCGGCGGCCGCCGAGGCTGATCAGCCGAAGGAGCCATGGGTGGCGGCACAGGGATGTTGTGTCACTGCATCCAAAAGGAGTAGAGCTTCGCGCCCTGCAGGTGGAAGCGGAGGCGAACCGGCTGATCGCGCAGCTCCCCCAGGTCCCGACCGTCCTTCCAGCGCACGATGTGATCCAGCGTGTCCTCCATTGTCAGCGGCACGCAGTCCTCGCGGCTGAGGCCGGGGAGCGCGCCGCCCTCGGCATCCAGGACCTCCACCGCCACGCTCCCGGGCCGTGCGCGGACGTTGAGGTGCAGGTGCTCTCCGGCCAGCAGCAGCGGAGCGGTGGTGATCGAGCCCTCCTCGTTCTGAGCGTCCATGGACACGAAGCCGTCCGGCCGCAGGAAGGCCAGGCCGACGCTGCCGATGTGGCCGAAGGGCGGGTCGGCCCAGTGGAGGGTCTGGCGGCCCTGATAGAAGATGTAGAGGCGGTCGCCGATCCTGATCGGGGGGTTGTGGGAGGGGGTCACCCAGGCCTGGTCCCAGCGTCCCGGCGGGCCCATGTCCAGGAAGGTCTGACGGTCGCAGGCACGCCGCCACTGGCGGCCGTCGCGGCTGTAGACGAGCTGGGTGTTGAGGGTCCGTTGAGGGACGAAGAACATCTCCAGGAAGCCCAGCCGGAGACCGGCGTAGTCGAACTGGATCATGCCGTAAAGCTGCGTCTCCTCCGGATCCCGCTCGTCGGGCGCCACGATCTCGCCGACGTGCTCGAAGTGCTCGCCGTCCTCGCTGGTCCACAGCCCGCAGGTGCGGATGCCGCGTCCGGGGATGCGGGTGATGACCTCGAAGCGGCCGGTCTCGGGATCGCGGTACGCGGTGTTGCGATCACCGGCCTCCACGACGATATCCGGGCTCCTGGTCCAGTGCAGGCCATCGGGTGACGTCGCGGTCCGGATACCGCTATCCGCGCCGCTGTGCCAGTACATGCGGTAGCGCCGGTCGGGCGGTGCGTTTGGGACTCGCAGGACTGTCGGCGCGTCCAACGTCGATTCGCCGGGGGCCAGCACGATGTTGTTGTCCGTCGAGCCCCTGAACTCCACCAGCCCCAGCTCCGGCTTCTCCCAGGTGATTCCGTCCTCCGACTCGGCGTAGCAGACCAGCGTCCGCTCCTCGGGCTCGGCGAACTTGCGGTAGGCCTCGTACCATATGCGGAACAGCCGGCGCTGCGCGTCGTAGAGCACCGAGCCCCAGGTGATGACACAGTTGCCCTCCCAGGGCCGGTCCCAGGTCAGGACAGGGTTCTCGTGATGGCGCACCGGCTGATTCACGACGCGCTCCAGGCCGGTCACCGAGGCGATGAGGCCGTCGTCGATGAAGAGTTGGTGTGTCTCGTCCACGCGCCGGGGCGCGAGGTCAGTCCCGAGCATCGCGTCCTCATCCTCCCCATGGTATCGCACTGTCCGCCAGATGCGCAGGGAGTCGATCCGACCGGCGAAGGTGGAGTCGGCGATATGCGTGCAGCCGCCGACCGCCAGGGGATCGGCAGTCACGTCCAGCGCTCCCTGACGCGCATGGCTCTCGACTGCATCGCCGTCAACGAAGAATCGCAGGCGCCGGCCATCGAAGGTGACCGCCACGTGCGACCACTCGTGCAGCGGGATGCGCGTGCTACCCATCCACCCCGGGCCCCAGCTTCCGCCGCACGAGACGGCGCACTTGAGTCGCCCGCCCAGCAGGCCGACCTCCCAGACGTGCTCCTTGGTGGCGATGATGGCGTGGTCCTTAACGGCCGTGGGGTATACCCAGGCCTCCACCGTGAAGGTGTTGTCCGGGAAGCGCAGGCTCGCCGAGTCCGGCGCAAGCAGGCACTCACCGGCGCCGGGCATCTCGATAGCGGAGTCCTCCCGGCCCTCCGCCCCGCGGGCCGGGCCACTGGGGGGCACGAAGAGATCATTGCCGTGGCCGGTGAGGTCGAAGGCGAACCGCTCTCCGCTCTCCTCGAAGTCCCACGCCGCGACCAGGCCCTCCTCATCGGCGTACTGCCCACCCCACTGCGCGAGCGCGGCCTGCCGCTGCTCGGCGGTGGGCCGCTGGATGGTCGGAGGGGATTCTTCGCGGCTCTCGCTGAGCTTCGCCCGCAGGGTCGGAAGATAGGACTCCCCGTAGGTCACTGACGCGTCGCCCTCGTAGAACCACTCCAGCGGCAGCACCTGCAGCCGCCAGTTGTAGGCGTTCTTGCGGGAGAAGGACTTGCTGTAGGTGACGATGGCCCGGTCGCGCCAGAAGGTCACGTTCGCCATGGTGATCTTGCCGCCGAAGTCCTCGGCTCCGTCCAGGTGGCGCAGGTGGGTGAAGTTCCTGCCGTCGTCGCGAGAGACGGCGGCGCTGATGACGCTCCTGGGCCACGGGCCCTCGATCTGCTCCACGGGCGCCCAGTTCCAGATGAGGAGTACGTCCCCGGTGGGCATTCGCTTGATGGTCGGCATGGCGCCGGGCGAGGGAATGCCGGAGCTTTCCGGCTCGCTCCAGGTCTCGCCACCGTCCTCGGAGAACGAGCGGTAGATGGACCCGAGGTAGGTGCGCATGAACATCATCAGGCGGCCATCCTGGAGCTCGACGATCATCGGCTCCTCGGCGGCCGGATCGGTCTTGCGGCCCGTCGAGCCCTCAGGGGTGGTGATGAGACCGCTCCTGTGCCAGGTCCGGCCCGCATCGTCCGACCACATGCAGTAGGCGTGGGTGGACTCCAGCGCGTCGGTGCTCACCCAGCACGGGGCCACGATGCGGCCGGAGGAGAGCTGCAGGGCTCGGTCGTTGGCCAGGCCGCCGTATCCCTCATAGGGCAGCCGCTGCAGCTCGCCCCAGGTGCGCCCGTTATCCGCGGAGCGCTTCACCCACGGCCCGCAGTCGCGGATGCTGTTCTTGACGTTGACGAACAGCAGGATCTCGCCGCTGTCAAGCCGCAGCAGCGACGGCGCCATAGTATTCTCCTCGCCAGAGTTCTCCTGGAGCACCACCGCCTTGTCCAGACCCGTCCAGGTGAGTCCGCCGTCGCGCGAGTGGAATCCCAGGATGCGGGCCTCGCTGTTGTCGTGGCCGCCCTCGCCGAAGACCGTCACCGCCATCAGGAGATGCCCGATCTCATCGTCGAGCACGATGGTGGAGCCCTCGGACCAGCGATAGGTCTCCTGGCTGGACTCGAAGAGCGTGGTGTCGGCCAGCTTCACGGCGCCTCCTGCCGCGTTTCCGAGCAGGCCCGCGGCCAGCAGCGCGCACACACATGCCTGCAGGGTCATCTCCGCACTCATCGGCATCCTCCAGGGGAGCTTCGGCGAACATGTGGCAGTGACCGCCCGTATCCGCGCGCCTGCTCAGTAGGCGCCCAGCTCGTCGGCGCGCTCGTGCATGTCCCGCAGCGTCGCGGGCACAAGCTCGAGATCCAGCATCTCCGCCAGTGCGTAGGCAACGTCAATCGCGGTCTCGACCGCCTGCCGTCTGGGGTGCTCGATATCCGTGACGTCCCAGGTGTTGTGTGTCGGCACGTGGACGTACAGGACCGGATGGTCACGCAGCATCATGTCGCGCACGCTGGCCTCGGCGATCGCCATGGCGTCGTCGAAGACGCGCTCGCGCTCCGCGCGCAGATCATCGACCATCCACACGCCCGGGGAGACCTCCTGGGGGGTGAGCGTGCGCGTGAGGGTGAACTCGTAGAGGGGCAGCTCGCCGCACACCAGCCGGGACTTGCTGCTGGTGTGATGCGAGTGCGGGAAGGCGCCCCACCACATCTGCCCCGCCTCCGGGTTGTAGCGCCCCGGCGCCGAGCAGTAGCCCTGCCGGAAGCCCAACTCGGCGAGGATGGGGAAGGTGTAGTCGTTCGCCTGCGCGCAGCACGCCCCGAAGTCCTCCGCGGGCATGCCCAGCGCCTGCTCCCACTCATCCTTCGCTATGGCGATGACCGCCTTCTGCTCCTCGTAGCCGTAGTCGGTCAGCGGCCGCTCCCAGTCGTAGTCCTCAGCCGCCCCCGCGGGCCGGTAGCCGCGCACCTGGAAATGCAGCGCCTGCCACGCGCCCAGGTCGGCCATCTCGCGGAACAGCTCCGACTGCCGCCGCGCCACCTCCGGCTCGGAGCAGAAGCCGAGGGCGCGGATCAGGTCCCGCTCGGCGAAGACCTCGGCTAGCCCGCGGACGGCCCTCTCGGCGACCTCCCACGTCTGGTCCTTCCCGCCGCCGGGCTTCTGCGGCGTCTGGCAGTCCATGAAGTAGCAGAAGTAGAGGTGCTCGCGGTCCTGCTGGCAGGGCTGTGGCTGCATGGTGGCGTGCTGCCTCGCTCTCGCGCTACCATCTGGGCCGGGCGTAGGCGACCTCAAGGCGGCTGGCGATCCCCGGCCTCTCCCGGCGGTTCACCGTCCGGCACTCCAGGACGTTGACGCCCTCGCGCATCGGCCAGTCGAAGCTCCCGTCCCGGCGCTCCCACCCGCCGCCGTCCACTCGCGCCTCGTAGTGGTCGAACCAGGGCGCGCAGTGTTCGAGGGCGATCTCCAGCGCCGCGCCATCCTCATCCCACGAGGGCCTGGCGGTCATGCGGACCGTGTTCAGGGACCAGTACATGTCAGGCAGGTGCGAGGTGAAGCGCGCCCGGCCCGCGGGCTCGAAGTGCCGCACGAAGGTGGGCAGGCACCACTCGTCCACCCACTCCCAGCCATTGATGCGCACGCGCCCATAGTAGTCCATGGCGCGATTGCGGGTGAAGCGCTCGCAGTAGGCGGCCGCCCGGTTGTCATCACTAATGCCGTATTCGGGGAAGATCTCGTTGAGCAGCTCCACCGTGCGGCCGCTCGGCACCACGAAGGCCGGCTGGTCCTGGACCATCTCGACCGCGTCCGCCTCGCCGGTGAACCAGGCCTCGCGTATCTCCAGCGCGCTCAGCGGCACGCCATCGCGCTCGTAATGCACGTTGAGGTCCGGGTCCAGGACGACCCACTTCTCGTGCTCGTTGGACCACGCCTCGGGGACGCTGTGGCCGACGTTGCCCACGCGACGATCGCGGGGGAAGCTGCAGTCGGCGAGGCCGATGCTGATCTTTCGGGCCGGCCAGCCCAGCGCGGTCGCGCAGGCGACGAACACCGTGGCGTAGAACCCGCAGGTGAACTGCTCGCCGCGCTGCGCCTCCTGAAGGATGTCCAGGGCGTCCTCCACGGTCTCGAAGCTGTGCGACCAGCCGTGATCCCAGCGGCTCCGCACCCAGCGCCTGAGTGCCAGGAGGGCCTCGAACTCGGACCCGTAGCCCGCGACGACATCATCGAGGGCGAACTCCTCGCGGAGCTGAGCGATGCGCTCGTCGTCCGGGTCGCCGTAGTCCGCCTGGCGCCAGTCGCCGACGAAGTCCCTGATGTCGTAGGAGATGACGTCGAACTCGCCCGGGACCTGCAGCTTCGAGTCGTCGATCACTGCCAATCACCCCAGGACGCACCGCCCGGGCGCTCAGGCCTGCTCCCAGCGCCCGCTTTCGGCACTGCGGTAGGCGGCGTCGATGATGCGGCTGGCCTGCATGCCGTCCACGCCGTCGAACTCCGGCGGCTCGCCAGCGCCGACGCGCTCGGCGAAGGAGGCCACCAGCGGCAGGTGCACGTTGTGCGCCCTGGGCTGGATGTCGATGGGCGTCTCGCCGCCGGGGGCGCGCAGAGTGAGCGTGTCGCCGTCGAAGGGCGTGGCGATCAGCGAGGCGGTGGTGCCATGGATCTCCATCATGTCCGAGCCCACCGGCACGTTCCAGTGGCAGGCGCAGGTGAGGTGGCAGCCATCGGCCATCTCGCAGATCAGCGTCTCGGTGTCCGGGACCGCGTAGTCCATCGCCAGGTGACCGGTGAGGCCGGCCACTCGCGCCGGCTCACCCAGCCAGTAGCAGATCAGGTCCAGGCGGTGGCTCCCCGTGTCCATCAGCGCGCCCCCGCCGGCGGCCTCCGTCACCCGCCAGTGTTTCCAGTCATCCTCCGCCGGGTCGTAGCGCCCGCCGATCATAACGCGCGCCCGGACTGGTCGGCCGATAGCGCCCTCGTCGATGAGCTGCTTGATCCTGCGGGATTTGGGATACCAGCGGCGGTAGTATGAGACGGCCAGCGCCACGCCGTTGTCCCGGCAGGCCTCGATCATCTGCCGACACTGCGCTACACTGAGCGCCATGGGCTTCTCGCACAGCACGTGCTTGCCGGCCTGGGCCGCGGCGACGGTCTCCGCCAGGTGCCTGGCCGGCGGGCTGGCCAGGTAGACCGCCTCCACCCGGTCGTCGGCGAGCACCGCCGCCAGGTCTGAGTAGGCCCGGCGGGCGCCGAAGCGCTGCGCCATCTCCTCGGCGCGCTCGGGGGTGTTGGAGAAGAGGGCCACCAGCTCGCTGCCGGGGTCCTCGACCATGGCCGGCGCCACGCGCTTGTTGGCGATGTCGCCGCATCCCACGATAGCCCACTGCAGGGGCATGATCTCACCTCATGCGTCGCTCGACTTCACTGCCTCGACGCCCTCCGCCATGGCGTCGGCGATGTACTGCAGGTCCTCATCGGTCATCAGGGGGTGCAGGCTGAGGCAGAAGAGGCGCTCGCCGGTGAGGTCGCTGATGGGCACGTCCTCCGGCCCCCATCCCAGGTCCGCGATGAGCGTGTCCTGCCGGTAGGTGGCGTTGTTCATCACCACCGTGCCCACGCCGCGCTCAGCCTGCAGCCAGTCCATGAGCCGCTGGCGGCCATCGCCGGCCCACTCCTCGGGCACCATGATGGTGTAGCCGTAGTAGACGTGGTAGCAGCCCTCCGGCTCGGTGGGTAGCGTCAGCTCCGAGATGCCGCCCAGCAGCTCCGTCAGGCGGTGGGCGCGGTCGCGCCGGCGCTCGTTCATCTCGTCCAGCCGCCGAAGCTGCACCAGCCCCACGGCCGCCTGCGGCCGGGTCATGCGGTAGTTCGTCCCCCAGACGCCCTGAGCCTGACCGAAGGCCCGGATCTGGCGCGCGCGCTCGGCGACCTCCGGGTCGTCGGTCGTCAGCATGCCGCC
>JBNGDZ010000031.1:17670-17955 GCA_049975765.1 Armatimonadota bacterium | reverse complement strand
CCACTACGCCGCCGAGGAAGTAGTCCGAGGAGCCGGAGACGTCGGTGATGCGGCTGCAGATGAGGCCCCCGGTGCAGCTCTCCGCCACCGCCACGGTGGCCTCCGCCTCTCGAAGCGCCCTGCCCACGGCCACCTCCATGGTCTCGTCGTCCACGCCGTAGATGTAGCGCCCCACCCGCTCGCGGAGCCTCTCCTCCATCTCATCCAGCTTCGCGGCCGCCTCCTCCTCGGACGTGGACTTGGTGGCAAGCCGGAGAGTCACCTCGCCGGGCGAGGCGTAGGGGG
>JBNGDZ010000031.1:0-17660 GCA_049975765.1 Armatimonadota bacterium | reverse complement strand
TCGATCTCGGCCGCCAGCGAGGACTCGCCGATATCCGCCATCCGCAGCACGCGGGTGAACACCGCCGCGGCCTGCCCCTCCTGGCGCTCCACCAGGTAGGGGATGACCTCGCGCTGCATCATCTGCTGCATCTCGGCGGGCGGTCCTGGGACGGCGATGATGGCGCGGTCGTGGTGCTCGACGAGCAGGCCCGGGGCGGTGCCGCAGGTGTTCTCGAGCAGCCGGCCGCCCTCCGGGACGGTGGCCTGCTTGAGGTTGTTGGGCGTGAGCGCGTAGCCGCGGCGGGCGAACAGCTCCCGCAGGCGCTTCTCGCCCTCCGGGTCGGGCCGCAGGGGACGCCCGGTGACCTCCGCCACGCTCTCGCGCGTGAGGTCATCCTGCGTAGGGCCCAGTCCGCCGCAGATGAGGACGACGTCGCTTCGCGATAGAGCCAGCTCGAGGACCGATACTATTCGCCTGAGGTTATCGCCGACCGTCTCCCGGAAATGAACATCCACCCCGATCTCGGCCAACCTCTGAGACATGTATGCGGCATTGGTGTCAACTATCTCCCCGAGCAGTAGCTCCGTGCCAACGGAAACTAGCTCAGCTCTCAACTTCGTGTTGTCCCATCCTCGAGGCAGGCGCACCGTCGCCTCGATCTATATGACCATTCCCCGGTCATCGCCGCGGGCCGGTCTGTCCCACTGGCCCATGACTGCGGGGTAGTAGCCGCAGTATACTAAGCCGCTCAGGCGAGTGTCAAACGCTTCGAAAATGACTCTTCTCCAGCGCCTCGGCACTCACCTCCCTCGCCCCGGTCTCCGATCCCTTACAGGGCGGGAGGCCCTGCGAGCAGGTGAATGCCCGCGCAGGCGGAATAGCCTTATCGGCGCACAGGCTGACGTGACCGTGGAGGTGTGGACGATGGACTTCAGGGAGCGCATCCAGCGTGATCCCAACCCGCTGCAGAAGCTCGTCAACGCCATTCCGGGATTCTCGGGCTACGTGGACCGCGAACAGCGCCGCGGGGCCGACAAGATGCTCCGGGAGTTCCTGGCCGACGAGATCGACGAGGCCGTGGAGCGGCTGGAGCGGGTGGCCAGCGACTGGTCTGACGCGGGGCGGATCGACATGATGGACGACCTGGAGAGGGTCGCTGGACGGCTGCGGCGCGCCGGCGACAACCTCCGATACGCCGACTACGGCTACTCCGGCTTCTTCGACCTGGTGAGGATCAACGAGGAGGACCTCCACCGCTTCTACGAGTACGACCTGTCGCTGCGTAGCTTCATCGGCGACATCCAGGATGACGTCGACGAGCTGGCCGACGCGCAAGACGAGGACGAGAGCGCGGATATGCTCGCCGCTCTCGACGAGGACATCGACGCACTCGCGGAGATGATCGACGAGCGCGAGAACGTGGCGACCGACCTCGTTCCCTGAGAGCGCCATGTCACCGCAAAGACAGTGGCTGGAGCTGGGCGATCAGTTCATCCTCGACGACGCCGACTGGGAGGTCGTCGAGGTTCTGACGGTCCGCGGCGTCCGCCACAGCCTTCGACTGGCTCGCGTGCAGCCCGTGCTGGGTGGGCAGCCCCGGCTGCTGCTGCAGACCGAGGACGCTCTCTTCGAGGCCGCGCCCGCGCCTCGGGAAAACTTCGATGAGACCGTGGCTCACCTGGATGCCCGCAGCTACCGCCGGCAGTGGAGCGGTGAGGCGAATATCGAGCGGGCGCGTGCGAATGCCAACCGTCGCTTCGGACGCGGGACGTGCATATGGTATGCCGCCGAGGACGGCTCGGTGGCACTCGTCATCGACGACACGGACCAGCAGGCCGTGGTGGGCACGCCGCTGGCGCCCGCCCGCCTCGATCTGAGCTTCACCGATCCGAGCAGAGGAGGTCGCGACTGATGGCCATCGATGTCATTGAGTGGACCGACTTCACCGGCGATGAGATCGTGCACCGCTGGCCGCAGCACGGGCAGGCGGACATCACCCTGGGCGCCCAGCTCACCGTTCGCGAGAGCCAGGCGGCCGTCTTCTTCCGCGACGGTCAGGCCCTGGACGTCTTCGGCCCCGGCCGGCACACCCTCACCACCGCCAACCTGCCGCTGCTCGAGCGTCTCATCAACATCCCTTTCGGGGGCAGGACGCCCTTCCAGGCCGAGGTCTACTTTATCAACATGCGCACCTTCACCAACCTCAAGTGGGGCACGGCCTCGCCGGTCATCTTTCGCGATGATGAGCTCGGCGCGGTTCGCCTGCGCGCCTACGGGCTGTTCACCATGCGCGTGGATGACCCGCAGCTCTTCGTCAACAGGGTCGTGGGCACCGAGCATCGCTACGACACCGAGGCCGTAGCCTCCTGGCTGCGCGACTTCATCGTCTCGCGCTTCAACGACATGCTCGGCGAGACCCTGGAATCGGTCTTCGACCTCGCCAGCCGCTACGACGAGCTCGGCGCGGCCACCAAGGCCCGGCTCACCAGCGACTTCCGCAACTACGGAATGGTGCTGGAGGACTTCCTCATCGACGCCGTCACCCCGCCCGATGAGGTCAATCGCATGATCGACGAGCGCTCCGCCATGGGCGCGGTCGGCGACATGGAGCAGTTCACCCGCTACCGCACCGCCCAGGCCATCGGCGATCTGGCGCGGGCCGGCGGGGACGGTGCAGGAGCGGCGGCCACCGGCGCGGGCCTGGGCCTGGGCGTGACCATGGCCCAACTGATGACCGGGGCGCTCCAGCCCCAGCAGGCGGCTGCCCCGGGCGTGACGGCCCCGCCCGCCACCACCTGCCCCAACGGGCACGTGGTCGCCAGGGGCGCCAAGTTCTGCCCGGAGTGCGGAGCCAAGATCGAGCAGCAGCAGGTCCGAACCTGCCCCAATGGGCACCCTGTCCCGCCGGAGGCCAAGTTCTGCCCCGAGTGCGGCGTGGAGGTCGGGTGAGGGCGGCGGCGACCGCACCACGCCACGCCTTCGGCGCTCATGCAGGCGCGCTACTGGAGCTGACGCACTATGGCTGACATCACCGTCGTGGCGCTTCTCGGCAGCCCCCGCAAGGGCGGCAACACGGACCTGATGACTGACGCCTTCCTCGACGGGGCCAGGTCGGAGGGCGCAGAGGTGGAGAAGATCGTGCTCGATGATCTGCACATCCGCCCCATCGGGCCGGTCGGTGACGTGTGGGAGGAGCGCGTGGACGTGCGCGCGGATGATGACGCCCCACAGGTCCTGCACAGGATGGCGGAGGCGGACATCGTGGTCTTCGCCAGCCCCGTCTACTGGCAGGGCGTCACCGCGCAGATGAAGTGCCTCATCGACCGCCAGAGCGCCTACTACATGGCCCCATGGCTGCGGCAGGGCATGGAGGGCTCGGGCTTCTTCGTCATCACCGCCTGGGGCGCGCCCAACGAGGACCAGAGCCACTGGGTGACCGAGCCCGTGAAGTCCTGGGCGCGGGGCTTCAACGCCCGCTACCTGGGGGAGGTCGGCGCCAACGTGGCGGAGTGGGGCAAGGTCGCCGAGAGGCCTGGCAAGCTAGCGGAGGCTCGCGAGAAGGGCGCCGCGGCGGTGCGGGAGATGCGAGGGCAGTAGCAGACGGTCGCCCGCAGGCCGGAGCGCTCTGAGCGGGGGCACAGGGAGGCCCGGATGGACCAACGACGTGTCGATAGGGCGATCCTCGCGCTGTGGTGCCGGGAGCTCGGCACGCTCCTGCGGCTGGACGTCCCTGTGCTGAGCGCCCTGGAGGTGGTCGCGCAGGAGATCGAACCGCTGGCGCCGGTCACCGTGGCGCTGGAGACCTCCGTGCAGGCCGGGGACTCCCTGGCCCAGCGCGTGGCGGAGCTGGACGGCGTCTTCCCGCCTCTCCTGCGCGCAGCCGTGCTGGCGGGTGAGGCGCACGGATGTCTCGCCGACGCCCTCGTCGCGGTGGCCGACTGCCTGCAGGTGGGCGCGGAGCTTGGGGTGGCCTCCACCAGCCGGGCGCGCCTGGCGGAGCTCGCCGAGCAGGCTGCGCCGGCCCCGGCGGTGGTCCTGTCTCGCCGGCTGCTGAACGAGGCCATCGAGCAGGGGGCCCGGAGACTCCGCGTCACCGGTGGCGCCGACGGCGGGCTCGCGGAGGTGGAGGTGGGAGGGACCTGGCAGCGCCTGGAGGAGATCGACGCGGAGAACTTCGGGCCGCTGTGCCGCCGCATCAAGCTCATGGCTGAGATCCCCTACTGGATCGCCGAGCCTGCCGTGGGCACCATCCGTCTGAGCACCGCTGAGAGGGGCGAGTGGAACGTGGCCGTCCAGGCCATCCCCGATGACGACGGCATCGGCCAGCACATCGACATGACGCTCGTCCCCCGCGAGCGCCAATGATGCCCACCCCACGCATGGAGGGGGGCTGGCGATGGCGGATTCCTCGCGCTGCCCACGCTGCAGAGCGAAGGTCTACCCCACCGACGATCGGTGCATGAGCTGCGGGCTTAAGCTGCCTGCGACGCCCCCGGCCGAGGAGCAGCCAGAAGAGGAGGAGCCACCGGCCCGGCGGGAGCCCCCGGACGCGCTGGAGCCCACGCCGGCACTGCTGGTATCCGAGGAGACGCCCGCGTTGCGGGTGGACTGCCCCCGGCGAGGCTGCAGCGGGATCATTCGCGTCCCAACCACGCGCGGCTCGTCGGGCCGGACCCTCTGTCCGCTGTGCCGGCAGCGGTACGACTACACACTGGGGAGAGCGCGACTTCAAACGCACGCAGAGGTCCCGAGTCGGGGCGACGTCACCGGGTGGCAGGTGCGCTACCGCGAGCATGGTGAGGGCGGGGAGGCGGCTCTTAGCTTCATCGGCCACGCCGACATCGAGGTCCGTCCCGGTGAGGAGTTCGTCTACCTGCAGGCCCGAGAGGAGCCCGCGCTGAATGTCTTCCGCAACATCACCCGCGGCCTCCACTGGGAGGTGCACCCCTCCTCCTCCGGGTGCTTCCCGGTGATCGCCGCGGTGTTGGCCTCGTGTTGCATCGCGCTCGCGCTCGCCTCATAGACCCTGTACGCGGCACCGTCGATGCTTCGTGGCGATCCGCCTGCCGGGACGCGGCTACGGAACGCCACGCACTCGCGGAATGTCGATATCTGCAGGAGGAGTGCCTCCCGCGCGACGTCCGGCTTTCGGCAGCTTCCGATGGGCCGGCGTGGCGGCGGCACTGCCGATGGGTCACGCTGGTTGTGCAAGGCCGGCGCCGCGCGCGTCAGAGAGACCAGGACGTCCCGACATCGATGTCATGACGCAGACACTCATCTCGCCACGGCAGGCCTTCGAACGACGCATGGTCGGCGCGCTCATCGCCGGCGACATCCTGGCCTGCCTGGCTGCCATCGGGACCGCGTATATCCTGCGGCTGCACGTTCCGGAGACGCTGCTGTCGCGACTCGCTCACCCTCCCGAGCTGTACGCTCGTGCCGCGCCGGTCGTGGTCGCCCTCTGGCTGCTGGCGTTCTTCGCCCGCGACCTGTATGACGTAGGGCGCTTCAGCTCCCCGTTCGCCGAGGCGGTCGCCACCCTCAGCGCCGTCTCCATCGCCGCTATCCTGGTGGCCGCCGCATCCTTTCTCTCCCGCACCGACTACTCCCGCGCCATGCTCATCCTGTTCTGGCTCTCAGGCATGATCCTCGCCGCCGGCGAGCGGGCCCTGCTGGCGCGCTACCGGCGCCAGGTGCTGCGGCGGCCCGAGTCCGAGTCCCGGACCGTCATCGTCGGCTGCGGCGAGCTGGGGCAGGTGGTGGCCGAGCGCATCCGGCGCTACGAGTCCCTGGGCTACACCCTCGTGGGCTTCGTGTCGGCCGACGAGGAGGACGGCGGCGTGGACGGACTGCCGGTTCTGGGACGCCTGCCCGAGCTGCCGGTCCTGGTCGAGGAGCACGAGATCGACGAGGTGCTGGTGGCCGACCCCGACATCGACGTGGATCGGCTGATGGCCATTGTCGCGCGCTGCCGGGAGCTGCCGGTGCAGTTCAACCTGGTGGCCGGGCCGCTGCAGCTTCTCACCGGCTCCATGGAGATCTCGGGACTGGCCGATCTGCCGGTGGTGCCGCTGGGCGGCAGGGGCTTCGCCGCCTGGCAGCGGGCCGTCAAACGCGCGATGGACATCCTCGGCAGTCTGGTGCTGCTGGTGCTCAGCGCCCCGGTGTGGCTGGTCGTTCCGCCGCTGATCCGCCGCGAGACCGGCGCCTCAGCGATCTTCCGCCAGACTCGCATCGGCCGCGACGGCCAGCCCTTCACCATGCTCAAGTTCCGGACCATGCCCCCGGATGCCGACCCCTACGCACCGGCTCCCACGGACGAGGAGGACGAGCGGGTCACGCGGGTGGGGCGTTGGCTGCGCCGCTACAGCCTCGATGAGCTTCCCCAGCTCATCAACGTCCTGCGGGGGGAGATGAGTCTGGTAGGGCCGCGGCCCGAGATGGCCTTCATCGTGCAGCGCTATCAGCCCTGGCAGCGCCTGCGCCTACAGGTCCGTCCCGGGCTGACGGGGCTGTGGCAGGTGCTGGGCCGCAAGGACCTGCCGCTGGTCGAGAACATCGAGTACGACTTCTACTACATCAACAACCGCTCGCTGCTGCTGGACCTGGCGATCCTGCTGCGCACCATCCCCGTGGTGCTGCTGGGCAGGGGGGCTTACTGATTCCCACAGCCACAGGGAGGACTATGGCCCTTCCGCATGGAAGCGCTAGCGGACAGGTGTGGCACTTGACACACCACTCATAGTACTATAGACTGTAATGCGAACGGGCGTTCTCTCAACAGTCATACGCACCATGGACGTGGTCCGGATGCGCAAACGTCTGACAGAGGTCGTAAACGTCGCGTCGGTCCCGCTGCGAAGCCCATTCCGGTACCCTGGTGGCAAGACTTGGGCTATCCCCCGAGTTCGACAGTGGCTGAGATCGGTGCCTCAGCGGTCACGGAGGACGTTTGTCGAGCCTTTCGCAGGGGGGGCGATCATCGGCCTTACGGTCGCCTTCGAGAGCCTAGCTGAAGAGGTTATTCTCGTCGAGTTGGATGACAACGTTGCCAGCGTCTGGCAGACAATACTCAACGGTGAGGGCGAGTGGCTGGTGCAGCAGATCGCGGACTTCGAGATGACCCGTGACGCGGTGCGACGCGTGCTCCGAAACGCGGAGCGCTCCACGCGCAACCGCGCCTTTGCTACTGTAGTCGAGAACCGTGTGAATCGTGGGGGCATACTGGCGCCCGGCGCTGGCAAGATGAAGAATGGCGAGAACGGCAACGGTATTGGCTCCCGCTGGTACCCGGATACCCTCTGCCGACGCATCAGGGAGATCATGGCGCGCAGGGACAGGATACGTTTCATCCATGGTGACGGTTTTGAAGTCATGGAGCGCCACTTGGCCGCTCCCGAGAGCGCCTACTTCATCGATCCGCCCTACACCGTCGCTGGGCGCAGGCTCTATCGACATAGCGAAGTCGACCACGAGTATCTGTTCCGGCTGGCCGCGATGGCTCGTGGCCCCTTCCTCATGACTTACGACCACTCGGAAGAGATACTGGCCTTAGCAGAGGCGCATGATTTCGACGTGGCGGAGGTCGCAATGAAGACCACACACCATACCGAGAAGATGGAGTTGTTCATCTCTCGCGACCTGTCTTGGGCGGTAGAGGCTACTCTCCCGTTGTAGGGAGTTTCGCACGGATTTGTGATTCGAATTCCGCTTGGCTGACGGGCTGGCCCCCAGTCAGACCGACTACGGAGGTCTCCAGAGTCGTGATGGCAAGGCTGCTCTTGGTCAGTGTCATCCTTTCGTTGGCCTCTTCATAGCCAACGACGAACCAGATGATGTCGCCATTGGAGACGTGCTCCACCGTTTCCATGGACCCCATTGCAGCGAAGAAGGGCTGATCCACGACCACCGCCATTTTCCTGCCCCACCGCCTCAGTGTCGGGACCTTTATTTGAAGTTGCGGCATGAGCCGCTTGGGTCCACTGCTTCGGAAATCCGGGCGTCGTCGGCCCGCCGGATAAGGCAGCTCATCGGCGACGCTCCTCTGCAGCATCTTGAATTCGTTGGTCATACTGTCCCCTGAGAAATAGACAGCCTGTTTCTCGAGCGCACACCAAGCCAGTTGCTCTACCTCGGGATGCACAAGTATTCTGTCGATCCTCCCGACTTTCTTACCCTCTCGATCTTCGAGAAAACCGATCTCTCCCAGAACAATCGGCTGCGATGACCGCAGAAGCTCCGCTCCTATCCATTCGTAGATCAACCCGCCCTCTTCGAAGCGATGGGGGCAAGTCGCGCACAGGCCGCCTTCCAACCCTGAGACGGGTCGAGCTCCTTGCTCCGTCTGCTCGTACTTTCTCAACGAGCACACCCCGCCAGCCTTAGTGCACTGTACCGTTTCCTCCTCATGGCTCTGAAACGGACAGGGAATGTCCGGCTGGTCGCTTCTGGGCAGCTCTTGGATCTTCGCGAAACTCTTGCGCTGATCAGCGGTCAACTTCGTGAATAACTCACCGTACCACTCACCGATCCCGTACGTCTCACTGCGGGTCTCAGAGTTCATTTGTGATGCTCCGTTGCCGACACCGTATTCGCGTCTGTTAGTGTTGACCGCGGTGAGTGCGATTCCCTTCCTGCGTTGAGATGCTGACGGCGTGCCATCGTCGCGACGGCGGACCGATCCGCAGAAGGAGAATCCGTGTCCGGCGGCGCAGAGGCATACCGGGCCCCTCTGGCCTCAGGGCCACTCCGGAAAGCACAGGGAGTCACAGAGATGTCCGGCACCAGCCGAAGTGCGTGCGTGATTGCGGTCTGCATGCTGGCGATCGGCGTCATGGCGCCCGCCGACGAGATCGGGCGCATCGACCAGATCAAGCCCATGCACCTCCAGACCCAGCTCGTGCTGGAGGGCAAGTCCAAGTGCGCCATCGCCATCCCCGACGGCCAGCCGTACGAGCGCCTGGCGCGGCAGATCGCCGCCGCCGTGGAACGCCAGTGCGGCGTGCAGCCGGGCGTCGTCCCGGCGGCGGGGATCGACGAGATGACGCTGATGTCTCGCAACGTCATCGCGCTGGGGATCTTCTGCTTCAATGAGATCGCCGAGCGGCTCTACCGAACGGAGTACGTCCTCTGCGACTACTCCTGGCCCGGTGGCGAGGACGCCTACGTCATCCGAACCGTCCACAACCCGTGGCTGGCGGGCACGAATGTCATCTTCATCGGCGCGGCGCACCTGGCGGGGCTGGAGAGTGCCGTCGGACGCTTCATCGAGATCGTCGCTGAGCATCCAGACGGAGTGCTCGGGCCGATCATCGAGGTCAGCGGCGACGATCTGCCCGAGAGCCTCGACGCCGAGGCCGTGGCCGCCGAGGAGCAGCGCATCCAGCAGGAGACCTCGTCGCGGACCATGGGTGGCCTGGCAGCCGGTCACGCCGACAGCTACTTCCGCAGCGGCAGGCCGGAGTACGCGCGCCTCTTCCTCGCCGCCATGCGCAGGCTCGATGAGCTGCACGCGGCCGAGGGAGCTGCCGATGACGTCCGCACCTGCCGCTACATCTTCCACCAGTTCGACCGCATCGAGGAGGGCCCGGCGTTCAGCGACGAGGAGCGGATGGAGCTGACCAATCTGTTCTACCGCTTCGCCCACCGCCTCCGCTACGCCAACACCGACGTGCAGCCCTCCGAGATGCCGCACGGCAACAACTGGAACGCCACCGGCGCGGCCTTTGCGGCCCTCTACTTCTCCCGGTACTACCCTGAGCTGGAGATCGGCCAGCGGCTGCTGGAGAATCTCGACACCTACTACGAGCCGAATATGACCAACTGGAAGGTCAACGAGGACTGCCCCGGCTACGGCGACATCACGCTCACCGGCAACTACAAGTGGGCGCTGCACCGGCCGGATGAGCGCTACATCAACGAAGGGCATCTGCGGCGCATGGCCGACTACGACATGCTGATCACCGACAACACCGGCCGGGTGTCGGGCTTCGGCGACGCCAGCGGCCTCGGCGGCAAGTACCTGGTCAACGCTCTGCCCCTCGCCGCCTGGCTGTATCAGGATGGTCGCTACCTCTGGTGGTGGGATCATCACGGCGGGCAGAGAACGCGCTTCTGGGTGCCTCCGGAGGTCCTGGAGCGCCAGCGCCCCGATGACCTGCTCGGCGTGACCCTCGCCCCCCTCGCCGAGTGGATCTACGAGCGCGACGGCTACGAGGACGTCAGGCAGTTCCCGCGCGAGGACTGCTTCGACAAGGCGTCATTCCGCGCGGGCTTCCGCGAGACCCGGGAGTACCTCTGCCTCAGCGGCTTCGGCTACGGCTTCCACTCCCACCCCGACGCCAACGCCATCGTCCGCTTCCAGGACGAGGGCGAGGTGTTCCTCTACGACGACGGCTACATGATCCCATCGCTGAGCGAGCACAACAGCATCATCGTGCTGAGGGACGGCTGGGCGGGGCGCGTCCCCGAGCTGGCGGAGGTGAGGGCGCACGCCGACTTCGCGACCGTTGGCATCTTCGAGTCCCGGCTGAGCGGCTACAACGGCGTGCGTTGGGACCGCTGCGTCATCTGGCCGCGGGGGCGCTACTTCCTGGTGATCGATGAGCTGCAGGCCGAGGAGCCCGGCACCTACGACTTCCAGTGCATCTACCGCACCCTGGGTGACGCCAGCCTCGACGGCCGCCACTGGACCGCCCGCAAGGGCCAGGGGCAGATGAGGCTCGTCGCGGCCTCGGACGCGTCACTGTCGCAGAAGCAGTCCGCCGGCACCTCGCTGAACGCCAAGCCCTTCGCCATGAATGAGGCCCGGCGGCTGATCGAGTCCGCCGGCCGGCCGATGCAGGTCGATGACAGATACTACTTCGCGAACCTCTTCTACGCCACGCCCGCGACGCCCGACGCCCGCGTCGTGGACGCGGTGCAGATCGGCGAGTCGGGCCAGTACATCATCGATGACGGCGGCACCATGGCGCTGGCCGGCCTGGGGCATTCGGCGGCGGTCGGTGGCCTGATCATCGACGCCGACGCCTTCCACTATGATGGGGAGACGCTGGCGGCGGCGGGCGCGGAGATCATTCGCATCGAGGGGCCGGTGCTGAAGGCAGACGCACCGGTGGACCTGAGCATCGATCTGAAGAGCGGCGAGGCCGCTGTGATCGCCTACGAGCCGACCACGGTGACCTTCCAGGCCCGTCTCGGTGAGGAGCGCGAAGCGCTGGGGCCCGGCCGTCACGACCTGCTGCTGCACGCCATCGACGGCCGCGTGCGGGTGCGAATCGCCACCGACCTGCGCACGCAGTTCGACGAGCTGGCGACGGCGGCCCAGGCTGAGGAACGGCCCGAGCCGGGGATGGGGGAGGGCATCGAGAGACTCTGGCAGTACTCCGACTTCGACGTCTACCGGGACTTCACGGACGTAACCGGCGCGACGGTCGCCGTCAATGCCCGGCACTTCACGCCCGAGGAGGCGGGCTACCCGGTGGGCGAGCCGCCCGACCTGCTGGAGCCGGGCGGGAACGTTATGTTCCCCGATGGCGAAACGCTCATCGTGGACCTGGACCTGCTCGAGCCACGGGAGCTGACGCAGATCGTGGTGAGCTCCCGGCAGCTTCGGACCTTCAACGGCGGGTGCGGCGTCAGCCGACTGACGGCGTGGGTCGGCGACGACCAGCAGTTCACGGACGCCGACCTTGCGGGCACGATGGAGATCACCGAGCCGCTGCAGAACGCGATGGTTACCTACGCGATCGAGCCCGAACAGCCGGTCACAGGGCGCTACGTCCGCATCGAGGCGATTCCCTGGAGCGAGGAGCATAACGTCTACCTGGACTCGATCCAGCTCAACGGCAAGGGCAGGCAGGAGGACATCATCGAGAGCGGCTTTCATATGAACGCTCTGGAGGTCGCCGACATCGACGGCGACGGACGGCACGAGGCCTTCGCGGGCGGCAGCGATCGGGCCATCCACGCCGTCGGGCCGGACGGGAGCGGCCTGTGGAAGTACCGCGTCGGCGATGTCATCAACGACCTCACGGTGGCCGACGCCGGCAATGGCGGAACGCAGATCGTCGCAGGCTGCGAGGACATGACGCTCTACTCCGTGACGGAGGCCGGGGCCGAGAGCTGGACGCTTATGCCGCCGCCCAGGACCTACGCCCGGCCCGGCTACCGCGGCGTGGAGCCGTTCCAGGGGCGCCTCACGGTGGTCTTCGACAGCGACCTGGACCTCGACGGCGATGACGAGATCATCGTCGGCTCGGCGAACTGGCGGACCTACGTCTACAGCCACGCCGGCGAGCTGCTGTGGGATGAGGTCCTATGGGCACACACCCCCACCTGCGGCACCGCCTATGATCTGGACGGCGACGGCAGCCGGGAGCTGATCATGGGCAACAGCTACACCGCGACCACCATCTACTCGGCCGAGGGCGAGATCCTGGGCAACGGCGCCGGCTCCGGGCACGCCGGCCCCACCGATGTGGCCGCGGCCGACCTCGACGGCAACGGCCGGGGCGAGATGGTCACCGGCGACCGCGCGGGCATGATCTGGTTCCAGGAGTGGAACGGCCGGGATCTGCCCGACTACAACGTCGGCAGCGACATCACCTCCGTCGAGATCGCCGACCTCACCGGCGACGGGCGGCTGGAGGCCGTGGTGGCGTCCAAGAACTTCCTCCTCTACCTCTTCGACGCCGACGGCCAGCCGCTGTGGCAGACGAACCTGGGGGACGTCGCCCGCGACATCGAGGTCGCGGATGTGACCGGCGATGAGCGCCCGGACATCGTCTGCGCCTGTGAGGACGGGACGGTGAAGGTCATCGGTGCTGAGGGCGATACTCTCGCCTGGTATCAGGCGGGCGCCTGGGTGCGCCACGTTCGAGTCTGCGAGCTCGATGGCGACGCGGCGACCGCCGAGATCGTTGCCACCTGTGATGACGGGCGCATCTACGGCCTGCGCGTGGCGCGCTGAGCGAGGTCGCCATAGCGCCGGCGGCGAACCGCCGACCAGTTCGCAGCGCTCGAAGCGCCGTTGCAGGACCGTCCACGCATGGATGAGCGAGCGGCCCAGGCCCGTCGGAGTGAGCCCGAGACCCGCGCGGTGGCGCCCACGGCACGCGCAGTGGTCATCGCCGTGGTGCTGGCGGTCCTCATGGGCCTGGTCGTCCAGCAGGTGGCGCTGGTCTACAACGCCGGGGAGATCGAGAGCAGCGTGCCGCCGGTGCCGGCGGTGATGTGCCTGCTCGCGCTCTCGGCGGTCAACCCGCTGCTGCGCCGCCTCCGGCCAGGCTGGCAGCTCTCCAGGGCTGAGCTGCTGACCGTCTATGCGGTCCTCGTCGTCACCGTGGTGATGTCCGGGCGCTTTTTCACCCGCAACCTCATGGCGTTCATCACCGTCCCGCGCTACTACCAGAACCTCGAGGAGGTAGGCGAGCACCTCCCCGCTCCCTACGTCCCGCAGGATGACAGCGCGGTGACCGCCTTCTTCGAGTCCTCCAGGGGCGGGGCCGTTCCCTGGATGGCCTGGGCCGGCCCGCTGGCGACCTGGACGGCCTTCCTGGTGGTGATCCTTGCGGGGATCTTCTGCCTGCTGGAGCTGTTCCGCCGCCGATGGGCGGAGCAGGAGCACCTTCGCTTCCCACTGCTGTACCTGCCCCTGGAGCTCTCCGTGGGGAGTGCTGAGGCCCGCCGGACCTTCCTGGGCAACCGGCTCATGTGGCTGGGCTTCGCGCTCGGCTTCTGGTACGCCCTTCCCGTTGTCATCAGCCCCATCTGGCCCAACTTCCCGAACTGGAAGGTCACCTTCCATCCCTTCCAGGCGCTCACTGGCGTGCCGTGGAACGAGCTGCGCCGCATCTACATGCGCCCGCACCCGCATCTGATCGGGTTCGGCTACCTGATGAGCACCGACAACCTCTTCACGATCTGGGCCAGCTACCTCGCCCAGGTCTCCGCGTGGGTGGTTTTCGTGCAGTACGGGTTCCGGCGGCCGGGCTGGCACACCGGTCTGGAGATGCAGCAGGCCATGGGCGGGGTCATCGCGCTGGCCCTGTGGCTGTTGTGGTCCAACCGGCAGGCGTTCTCGAGGGTGGCGCGCTCCTCCCAGCCCCACCTGCGCCTCCGGCTGGCGGGTGCGGTCGTCGGACTGGCGGCATCCATGTGGTTCGTGCGCATCGCGGGCGTGCCGTGGTGGATGGCCGCCGCCTTCACCTCGATGCTCTTCTCCGAGGCCCTGGTGTACGCCCGCATCCGTGCCGAGACGGGCCTGCCCAGCTACTGGGCGGTACCCTTCACCTTCGAGGAACGCGACTTCCTGCTCGACCTCGCCGGCACCCGGCGCTTCAGCTCCGAGGCCGGGCTCAGGACCCTCGCGAGCTTCTCAATCTTCGGCTGGATGACCAAGGGCATGTTCCAGCCCACGGGCGCCTACCACGTGGAGAACCTGGAGCTGGCCCGGGAGAGTGGCATGTCACGCTGGTCGGTGCTGTGGCTCAGCCTCGGCTCCGTGCTCTTGGGACTGCTGATCGCCTACGGGACCTGCCTGGACACCTTCTACGACATCGGCGCCCTCTCCGCGGCGGGGGCGGAGGGCGATGGCTACTACGAGGTCCGCTGGGCGCGGGGCAACTACGCGAAGATGCTGGCTGCCGTGCACTCCAACGAGGGCTTCCAGCTCCTCCCCAACCTGTTCCGCTTCGGTGGCGGCGGGATGGTGCTTTTGCTGGCCTGGCTGCGGGCGCACCACGCCAACTTCCCCTTCACTCCGTGGGGATACGTCGTGGCCAGCACCTACGGTGGCACCTTCTGGACCTCCTTTCTGATCACCTGGACCGCCCAGAAGCTGGTCCTGCGCTACGGGGGCGCGCAGGCCCACAGGCGGGCCATACCGTTCTTCCTGGGCATCTCCTTCGGCTACATGACGGCGACGATCGCCGCCCTGCTGGTCGCCTTCTCAGTCGGCAAGCCCTTTAGCTTCCGCGCCGGCAAGCGGCTTTACTTCGACATATAGCTACCTTGCTCAGAACGCGCGTATTCGTGCACGCACTGGCTGATGCGGCGCTGGAGGTGCGCCCCCGCGCGGCGGGCAATCTACGGGCGCTCCCACGCCGCCGCGCGGACAGGAGGCTGATCCGAATCGTGCTGCCACCAGCAGCAGTGAAGCTGACCCCGCCGACCGCCGCCATGCTGCTGTCAGGTCTGCTGCTCAGTGCGCCAGGGGCTGCACAGCAGCCGGCAAGCTCGTATCCGGGCCTCGCGGCACTGTCCGCCGTCAACTACCCCGGTGAGGTCGTTATCTACGTCAGCAACCTCGACCTGCTGCGTGCTGACAGCGAAGGCCTCACTACGGAGATCACGCTGCACCACGATGCCGGGGAGGACCGGTACCGCATCGATCTGTCGGCGCCCCATCAGCCGGCCGCCATCGTGATGCGCAAGCGGCGCGGGCGGCGTTACGGCGACGCGCAGGTTCGCCTGCTCGCCGGCGACGTGGAGCTGCTGGCCGAGCGAATCGAGCTGCCGCCCCCGATTGCGCCTCGCACGCGCGTGCCCCTCAGCGGGCTGCTCTCCGCCATCGAGCCCGGCCAGGCGCCTTCGGGGCCGACGGAGATTGAGCTTCCCGACGTTGCCGGCCTCCGGGACCTGCCTCTCGAGGTCGCGCAGCGGCGGGTGCGCATTGGCGATATCACGGCGCGAGTGCGATCAGAGACCAACTACCCGCTCATCTCAGCCCACAACAACTGCGCCGTCTCGCTGCAGACACGACATCCCGACGAGCCGCAGCGGCGCAGCCTCTACGTCCCAACGAAGTCGCAGCTCTTCGATCCCGACACCGGCGAGGCGTCGAGCGTGGCGCACTACCTCGTGGAGGTGCCGCTGACCGAGCAGTGGCTGGCCCGTGATGGCGACGAGACGGTGAACCTGCCGCCGGACGCGATCCAGGTGCATGCCTCCGAGGTGACCTGGCCTGCCGACTCGGCCTCCGGACAGCCTATTCTGGGCAGCGGCGCCGGCGGCCTGGGCCAGCTTGTGGGCACCGTTGATGTCGATGACCGGGGCCGGATCTACTACGCGCACGTCCCGTCCGGCATAGTGCGCTTCGATCCGGCGACCAGCCGGTTTGAGACACCGCCCATCGACGTCGATGGGCATATCGCGCGGTTCCTGCCCTCGCCAGACAAGGTACCCGATGAGCACAAGCATGGCGAGCCGTCCCTGCGCTGGGAGGGCTACAAGATCATCGCCATACACGGCGGGCGGCTGTTCTACGCTCCCATCATCACCGCCGTGTACCAGCGCCAGGACCGCACCAGCTTCGTCTTCGCCGGCCTGCTGTCCATGCCCGTTGAGAGCTGGGACGATCCCGAAGCGTTCGCCGATGGCGTCCGCTTCCATGTGGGCTCGTGGCCGGGCTGCGAGCACGTCCTCTTCGAGGGGTGGACCGACCCCGCAGATCGCACCCGCAAGCTTGGCCGGCTGTGGCCGCGGGAGGATGGACTCTACATCACCGCCTACCGTCGAGAGTGGGGAGGGCCGTGGAAGCTCGAGGTCGATGACCAGGGCAGTACCGTCTCGTTCGGCCGGGTCGAGAGCGTGCCGCCCGCGGGGCCGCAGGGCCTGCCGACTGAGGCCGGCGGGCTTGCCGACTGGTGGAGCTACGGCACGATCCGCGTGACCCGCTCAAACCTGAACAGACTCCTCCACGGTCGCACCGGCGACCAGCTCCAGGGCGAGATTGCCGTCAACTACGACCCTGTTGCGCATATGCGTCATCATCCCGAGCGATACGCAGCGCTGCTGGAGGCGATGAGCGGCCCCTCGCTGGCGCCCGCCTATATGGCCGTCGCCATACCCGACCAGCCGAACACGGTCCTCGGCGTGGCCGAGTACGGCTACTACCTGGCGACCTTCGACCTCAGCTCCGCCGATGATGGGATGATTACGAAGCGCTACCTCAAGCGCGACGTCGGGACTGAGGCGCTTGAGCTGCCGCTGGCGGTGGGCCTCGGACCCTACGGACACGTGTGGTGGCGTACCGGCGACAGCCGCTGCCTGTATGTCGGCGGTTACACCGGGCTGACACGCCTTGTCTACCGTGCACCCGACCTCCCGCCGGATCGCTATCGCATGGAGAGCCTCTCTGGGGCCTTGGAGACGCGCAGACTCGACCAGGCGGGCGAGGGCGGGATCAAGCGCTACCGGTACCTGCAGCACGGCCTGGACGGCCGCATCTTGCTGACCGGCACGCACACGGCCCAGCGCGGGGGGACGGCGTACTCCGGCGGCCTGATGTCCTTCCGTCCGGAGAATCCTACCGCGCTGGAGACTCTCAGCTTCATGAGCCGCTGCTACTGGACCATGAACCTGCGCAGTCGCATCGTCCACCGGCCCGACGGAGGGCCGGTTCAGGAGTTGTTCCTGGGCGGCGCGGGGGTGGACGAGGGCTACGTCTTCACGCTCGACCCGGCGCTGGTACCGGAGAATCGTGACCCCAAGCTCTTCGTCTACGGGTGCGCCTCGAATGAGGCCCCCCACAGCGTCCTGGGCCTGAGCCTGCCACCGGCGGAGGCCGCCGGCCCCTATCATGACCATGCATTCGATCGCACCCGTCGCCACCTCGTGATCCTGCAGGGGCCGAACCTGCTGTCATTCGACGTGCGAGCGCGACGCTTTGTCGATGG
>JBNGDZ010000030.1:11518-18059 GCA_049975765.1 Armatimonadota bacterium | reverse complement strand
TGCTGGAGGCGGTGCGCATCTGCGGCAGCCGCTCGGGGCGCGATACTGACAAGTTCGCCCTTACCGGGCTTCATCCAGAGTCGAGCCTGCAGGTGGCGGTCCCATCGATCCGGGAGTGCCCTCTCAGCATCGAGTGCGTCGTCGAGGACTCACTGGACCTGGGCAGCCACGAGTGGTTCGCGGGACGGATCGTCGCCGTCAGAGCACATCCGCAGCTTGTGGAGGAGGACGGGGGGATCGCCGTCGAGCGCCTGGACCCCATCGTGACGGTGTTTCAGGAGTACTGGACGGCAGGCCACTCCCTGGGGAAGCACTGATGGCGCCCGGCATTCCGTTCGGCCTCATCTCGGGGCAGGCCGTGAGATCAGCACACAAGGAGGCCGTGACATGTCCAAGCTGGCGATGACGTACGCGCTGATCTGTGTGCTCGCCTGGGGGCTGGCGCCGGTCTTCGACAAGTTCCTCTCCCAGGAGCTGTCGCCGTGGACCATCGTGCTCATGCGCACCTTCGTGGGGCTGATCATCATCAGCGCCTACGCCGCCGGCACCGGAGCGTTCAGCGAGCTGCGGCAAATCTGGGACAACACCGTCCCGTGGTGGATGCTCGTGGGCGCGGTCATCATGAGCGCGCTGCTGGGCAGCCTCGTCGGTCAGGTGGCCTACTACTACGCCATGGGGGGCGCTGACGCGTCGCGGGTGGTGCCCATCACCTCCACCTACCCGCTGGTGGCGGCGGTCGCCACCATCGCCGTCTACCGCGAGCCGCTCACTCCCCACAAGATCGCGGGCGCGGTACTGATCGTCGCCGGCGTGATTCTGGTCTCGGGCGTGCTGAATCCGGAGACGCCGTAAGACAGTCATGATGACCCCCAGACAGCGCGTACGCGCCGCCTTCAGCGGCGAAGAGACGGATCGAGTCCCCATCTACTGCGCCGGGATGCACGGGCGCATCGCCTCACACGTGCTGGGCCGCGAGGCCTACGTGGGTTTCGGCATCCAGCGCTGGCGGGAGTCGTTGGCGCTGTGGCGCGGCGAGGACGCCCACGCCGAGTTCGTCGAGCGCACGCACCACGATGTCATGGAGGTCAACGAGGTCCTGGACTTCGACCTCGTCTTCGTGGGCCACGGCCGCTACCCCATCAAACCCACGCGCATCATCGACCAGCACACCTTC
Source organism: Armatimonadota bacterium (assembly GCA_049975765.1). Lineage (GTDB taxonomy): Bacteria > Armatimonadota > Zipacnadia > Zipacnadales > UBA5352 > JAYENL01. The sequence continues at coordinate 16,885 of JBNGDZ010000030.1, read as the reverse complement.
TTCTACGGGGACGAGGACGCGCAGTGGTGGGTGATGCGCTACGACCCGGACACGGAGCTGTTCCAGCGCGTTGACGGCTCTCCGGTGCCCGAGGCGACCATCGAGGACCTGGAGCGGGCGGTGGAGGCCGCCGAGCGCAGCGCCGAGCAGTACCAGCCCACCGCTCACGACTTCCCGGCCCAGCAGTACGCCCTGGACTACTTCGGGGATGAGCGGGAGATCTTCGGCGCGGGCATCATGGTGGCCGTCCCGCGCGAGCGCGCCTGGCTGGAGGCTATGCTGCTGCGGCCGGAGCTGGTGCGGCGCTACACCATGGCGCAGGCGATGAGAGCGACGAAGAGCGCAGCCGTGATGGGCGAGATGGGCCTGTGGGTGGTCTTCGGCGGCGGCGACTTCGCGGGCAAGAACGGGCCCCTGTACAGCCCCCGCAGCTTCCGGGAGTGCATGACGCCGGCGGTGCGAGAGGTCTCTCGCGGCTGCCACCAGGCCGGGGTGCTGCACATGTTCGCCAGCGACGGCGACCTGTGGCCGGTCGCGGACGAGCTGTTCGGCAACTGCGGCGTGGACGGCTACCATGAGATCGACCGCCGGGCGGGGATGGACCTGGAGCTCTTGCGCGACCGCTTCCCGCACCTGCGACTGATGGGCGGGATCGCCTGCGAGACCCTGCACCTGGCTACGCCCGAAAAGGTGCGGGAGGAGTGCCTCTCAGCCCTGGAGGTCGCCAGGCGCCGAGGCCGAATCATGGTCGGCGTCTCGAACACCGTGGTGGCCCCCACGCCCTTCGAGAACTTCGACGCCATGATCGAGACGTTGCATGAGCATCGCTGAGCACCGCTCAGCGATGCAGCTACAAGCCGCGAGCCGCAAGCTGCAAGCGAACGGCAGCGACGAGCTACGAGCCACGGGCGACGAGCCTGCGCCTGCGAGCGTAGCATCTTTCGCGCAGGTCGGGCTTTCGGCCCTACGAGAAGAGGGCCGGACGAACGCCCGCCCGTCGGAGACCTGCGAGCGCACAACGGCCCGGGCTCCCAGACTGTGGTGGTTGATCCAGATGTCAGAGGTCACCTGGAGCGACGACAACTGGTGTGTGGCGTGCGGGGAGGACAATCCTCGGGGCCTGCACCTGAAGTTCCGTCATGAGGGCGACGAGTACGTCTGCGATTTCACCCCGGAGCGCTTCCACCAGGGCTGGACCGGCATCGTCCACGGCGGCATCCTGGCCACGGTGCTGGACGAGGCCATGAATCATATGCTCAGCCACAACGGCGAGCCGGTGGCCACCGCCGAGCTGACCGTACGCTACCGCCGCCCTGTTCAGGTGGGCGAGCCCCTACAGGTGCGAGCCCGGCTGGTGCGCTCGCGACCGCCGCTGTATGTCGCTGAGGCCGAGATCACGGACTCGGAGGGCCAGGTCGTCGCCGAGGGCGGCGCCAAGCTCATGCGCGTCAAGGCCGAGACGGCCGGGCGCGGGGAGGAGTAGCCCCACATTGATCGTGGACAGCACCTGTCTGGCGCGACTGGTGGCGGAGGCGCGGCAGTACGCTTCGGGCGTCGTCATCCGCCGCATCGTCCAGCCACGGCACGATCTGGTGGCCCTGGAGCTGGGGCGAGCCGGGGGGTGGACATGCCTGGTGATCGACTGGTCGGCGGAGTTCGGGCGGCTGCACCTTGCGCGGGAGATGCCGCAGCCGGGACTGCGTGACCAGCGCTTCGGCAGCGCCCTGCGCCGTCAGGTTCGTGGCGCGCGCATCGAGGCCATCGAGCAGGTGGCCTTCGATCGCCTGGTTCGCGTGGAGCTGTCCAACTGCGAGCAGCTCGGCCCCCAGTCGCGTCGGACGCTGGTGGCGGAGCTGATGGGCCGGCACAGCAACCTGGTACTGCTCGACGAGGGCGAGCGGATCGTGGAGGCCGGGAAGCACGTCACCGAGCGCGTGAACCGCTATCGGCAGACGCTTCCCGGCCTCGCCTATGTACCTCCGCCACAGTTCGGGCGCCTTCCGCCGTGGGAGGCGGACCCCGGGGAGATGGCTCAGAGCGCCCGGGAGGTGGCCGACCAGCCGCTGGACAGGTGGCTGCGCTCCACCTTCCACGGCGGCAGCGACCTCTTCCTTCGCGAGGTCTGCGCGCGGGCGGGGCTGGACCCGGAGGCCCCGCTGCGCGAGCTGCCTGACGGCTGGACGGAGGCAGTAGCGAGGCAGCTTCACGCCATCCCAGATCAGGCCGCCGCTCTCGGCGGGGCCTGGCTCTACTTCGACGAGAGCGAAGAGCACGGAGAATTCGCATACCCCATCGAGCTGCAGCACCTCTCCGGGCGACGTCATGAGGCGGTGGAATCGCTGAGCGCGGCTGTGGAGGACCTGCAGTCGGAGATCATCGCCCGCCAGCGGATTCGGCAGCTCCGTGAGCGGCTACTGGCCGCCGTCCGGGACGCCGAAGCGAAGGCACAGCGGACACTCGAGAAGCGTCGGGAGGCGGTCGAGCGAGCCGAGGAGTCCGTGCTGCATCGCGAGCGCGGCGAGCTGCTGATGGCCTACCAGCACCGGGTGCCGGAGGGCGCTGCAGAGGTCACGCTCCCCAGGTTCGATGGGGAGGGTGAGCTGACGATCGAGCTGGACCCGGGCCGGACGGCGGTGGAGAATGCCCAGGCCTACTTCCGGCGTTACAAGAAGGCCGAACGGCTCACTGACGTGGCGCCCAAGCTGCTGGCGGCGGCCCGCCATGAGTTGAGGTACCTCCGCCAGGTGCACACGCAGATCGAGGTGGCGGAGGGGCTGGAGGACCTGAAGCTGATCGAGGAGGAGCTGGTGGAGGAGGGCTACTTGGCGCCGCGGAAGGCCGAGCGCGCCCCCACCGAGCAGCGGCGGCGCGGCCCGCGCACGACGCGGACGTCGGACGGGGTCCCGCTGCTGTATGGCAGGAGCGGAACGGAGAACGACGAGGTGCTGCGCGCGGCGAACGCGGATGATCTGTGGTTCCACGTCAAGGATGCGGCGGGCCCGCATGTCGTCCTGCGCAGCGATGGGCGGCCGGAGCAGGTCCCTCAGTCAAGCATTGAGGAGGCGGCAAGGCTCGCCGCGGCCCTCAGCAGCCGCCGCCGCGACAGCACGGTGGAGGTGGACTGCACACTGGCCAAGAACGTGAGCAAGCCGCGCGGCGGGCGCCCAGGGCTGGCCTACTACCACGCCGACCGCACGATCGCGGTCGATCTCAGGAGCGATCGAACGACACATCGATGACGACGTCGTTAATGTCCGACATCATCAGGAAGGTCTCCTCCAGCTTCTCGAACACCTTCCTCAGGTCCTCCGGCGCGTTAGGGCTGCGCATGGGACTGACGCGCCCGTCGATGTAGACCACCGAGTTGATGACCTTCACGTTCATAAGCGACGTGTCCATGTCGTACTTGGCTATCTCCCGCATCACCCGCAGCCTGCTCTGCTTGTCCTCAAGCGGCATCCTGGTCACCTCTCTGGGTCGCCACATGGGTCGAAGAGGCATACGTGGTTAGTATACCCCTTGCGGAGCTGAGCGCAACTTCACACGCCCAGCCACAACCGCGCGTACATGGCCTCGGGAAGCCCCGCCTCTCTCATCTGCTGCGCTGTCGTGGCGATGTCGTAGGCCACGCGCTTGATGGTGACATCGCCGGTCTCATCGTCGTAGATGGCGTAGCTGCCCATCTCATTGCCGTCACGGGGCTGGCCGACGGCGCCAGGGTTGATAAGGTAGAGGTGGTCGTTGCGGAGATGGAGGCTCCCGCCCGACGGGATAGGGAACTCCTCGGGCAACTCGTTGCCTCGCGCCCAGACGAACCATTCCGAGTAGTGCGTGTGCCCGAAGAAGGCAATCGGAGTCTCCATCGCCCGCAGGCTCATCAGCGCGTCCACCGGCGTAACGGTGTAGTGGTCGGGATCGGGAACGGAGCCGTGGCAGATCGTGATGTCATCATCCACAACCCGCAGCGTCGGGAGGTCGCTCAGGAACTGCAGGTTGTCGTCCCGCAACTGCTCCGTGGTCCATATGATGCACGCCCGCGCCGGGGCCGTGAACCACTCCGCCTTGGCGGGATCCACCGCCGCCTCGTCGTGGTTGCCTCGGATAGACACGGCGCCAAGCTCTCGGATCACATCGCAGCACTGGTTCGGGCGGGCGCCGTAGCCCACAATGTCTCCAAGGCACAGGTAGCGGTCGATGGCCTCCTCGGCGAGGTCCGCGAGGACGGCCTCCAGGGCGACGAGGTTACTGTGGATGTCCGACAGCACCGCGTACCGCACCTGTATCCTCCCTCTCCCCGTATTTGGCTCTCTTCGCTTTCCACTCCGCTTGCTCCTTTCCTTCAACAAGATTTAACCGCAGTATGACGTAGCTGGCCCGGACGTCGGTGCCAAATGCACCCGGGTCCGCCTCCAGGCGCTGGTTGACAAGGGCGACCGCGGCCCCACCCAGCCTGCCACACTCCTTCCAGGTTCGTTCCACCTCCGCCGGCGGCACCCTTGCCCGGCGGGCCGTGATGCGCACCAGCGCCTCGCGGAGCGCGCGGTCGGCCTGCAGGCCCAGCGCGGTCAATGCCAGTCGCGTGGCGTCCACGGCAGACCGCCACTGCTGTGCCGCCGCAGCCTCCGCCTCGGCGTCGAGATCATCGAGGCGCTCGTCCAGGCCGGTCACCTGCGCCTGCAGCACCAGGAAGCGGCTGAAGACCAACCTGCCCAGCGGATCGCCCTCGCCGGCGGCCGCCAGCTCCAGGAGAACGGGCGCCACCATCCGGGCCGCGTCGTGGTAGCCACCCGCCAGCCGCCGCGCCTCCTCGGCCAGGCCCGCGGGACGCGTCGCCAGCTCCGCCGCCAGCCGGGCCGTCTCATCGGCCGCACCCGCCAGCGCGGTCTCATCCTCTGGGACGGCCGTGATCACCGCAAGCTCGGAGGCCGTCTGGCGCGTGCGCGAGAGCGTGGTCTCACGCATGTTGAGCGTTCTGCCGACCAGGTCTCCACCGCGTATCGCACGCAGCATGAGGTCGGCCGCCTGGGCCAGCAGCGCCAGGTACTTCGGGTCGCGGAGCTCCGGGTCGAGCGCCTGCGCCACCAGCAGCGCCCGGTTGACGTCAGCGTCCCGGTGCATGGCCCTCAGACGGCGCCAGGCGGCGGAGCGGAACTCCTCTGACGTCTCGTTACCCCGCGACAGTGAATCCGCGGCGGCCTGAAGCCTTTCGCGCGTCTCCGTCGGGAGACCGATCGCCGGTGACGACGCAGCGCGGTCACCGGTCACCGGGGCGTGCAGAAGCTTCAGCAGCTCCCGACGTTCCTCCGCCGCGCCCGGCAGAGGATCCTCCAGAAGCCGCGCGGCGGCCGCCAGCCGACCACGCTCGGC
>JBNGDZ010000030.1:3790-11508 GCA_049975765.1 Armatimonadota bacterium | reverse complement strand
CCTGGCGATCGCAATGGCGCCCCGGGGATCGTCCGCCCGCAGCTCCGCCAGGTGTCTGTGGATACGCTCGGCTCGTTTCGCAGGGTGGGGATGAGTGGCGAATACTGTCTCCAGGTACGACCAGGCCGGCTCGCCGCCCAGGAAGCTGTCCATCGCGCCGGCGTCGTAGCCAGCCCGCCAGGCGATAGTAGCGCCGACATGGTCGGCCTGCGCCTCCTGCCTGCGGCTGTGGCGGAGGGTGTTGACGAGCTGTACGCCCTGCAGCAGGGGCACCCAGTCGCCGCGGTGGTTGCCGCGCAGCAGCTCGGCGATGCCGTAGAAGAGCGCGGCGCGCTTGACGTGACGCTGGAAGTCGCGGTCCACCAGGTGCGCCAGCTCGTGGCCCAGGACCGCCGCCAGCTCATCCTCGCTCTGGAGCGTCTCCAGCAGCCCGGCGGTGACGAAGATCCAGCCGCCGGGCAGCGCGAATCCGTTCGCCTCGGGGCTGTCGAGGACGATGAAGCGGTAGTGCAGGTCGTGGCGCGGGCAGTGCTCCAGCAGATCATCGCCCACGGCGTTGAGCCACTCGTCGATGACGGGTTGGCTCATCCGCCCTCGCTGGGCGATGAAGGCCTCGGCCATGACCCGGCCGATGGCATCCTCCAGGTCGCCGAACGCGGGAAGCGTACAGGCGAGCAGGATAGCTGCGGCCATCATCCACCGCGTCCGTGCGCGCAGGCACATGGCCGGTGAAGTATAGCGTACCCTTTCGGCGAAGGCTATGCGAGGCGGCGCGACGACGGCGGCATGCTGAGTCGTGTGCCCAGCGCCATCGCCGCAGACAGTTGTCAGGGATGCAGGTGATGCGGAGGCGCGCCCTGAGGCAGCAACGTTCTTTGGCTGGAGTTGAAGCCGGCCCGACCGTTGAGCCACCTGACGGCAACAACACGCGCGCGAGCACGCCCTCGGTACTAACCGCGCAGGCGTGGCGGACGGCAATCGCGGGCCCCTCCCTGGACTTCGGATGGCAGACCGCTGGGCATCTGCCTCGCGCGTCACTCGCAGCCGGAGCGAGGCGACATCAGGGGTGGTCGGCCCGCGGTCTGGATCAGGAGAGGCCAAGCAGGCGTTGTGCGCTGCCGTAGAAGATGTCGGCGACCTGCTCGCCGCTCAGCCCGGCGATGTGCACGGCCTCGCGCAGAGCACAGAGCGACTCCAGGCCCACCAGCGTCGGCCTGCACGGTGGCTTCAGCACCGACCAGTCCACCGAGGTCTGATCAAGCCAGGCGAAGCCGTCGCCCACGGTCACGCAGCGCCCGCGGATCTGGCTAACCGGGAAGTCACTGCCCCATAGCAGTCGCTTCGGGCCGAAGGTCTCCAGCACGGCCACCAGTGGTGCGGCCTCGCAGATGCCGGAGCTGTCGAACCACACGTTCTCCAGCGATGCGATCGCCTCCACCCCGCGGATCGTGTTGGGGGCGTGGAAGCCGCGGGCGGCATGGGCCAGCAGCACGCGCGCATCGGGGAACCGCCGGCACATCGCGAGAAGCTGCTCCTGATTGCTCGCGTCCGACAGTGCGCCATGTCGGACCAGGTGGAGCACGATCACCAAACCGAGCTCATCGGCCAGCCGCCACGCCCACGACGGCAGGTACTCCTCCAGTCCCGCCTCGAAGGTGCCCTCGCGCGGGATGAGTGTATGGTAGGGCTTCAGCCCCACCACACGGGGATGCTCCAGCGGCTCCTGCAGCGCCTCCGCGTCGCCCTCAGGCGGGATCAGCACCGCACCGCGGCTCTCCGGGGCACGCTCCAGGTCCTCGATCAGCCGCCGATTGAGGGCCTTCACGTCGGCGCCGGGGAGCGGGAAGGGCATGAAGAGCGCGCCCACCAGGCGGTCCTCTCCGACCTGCCGTCCCAGGTGGGCTCGCCAGGTATCGGGCGTGGCGTCGCCGGGCCCCTCCCGCATCAGCGCCGGGACCTCCGGCAGATCCCCGATGCGATAGAGGTGCGCATGAGCATCGAACAGCCGCGGCGGCAGGAGGCCCTCCAGGTCCGCCGCGATCTCTGCGTCCAGCTCGGTGAAGTCCCAGTTCCCCGGCATCTCTCGTGCCTCTCCCCGCGATCCGCGTCTCGGCGCCCCGGATGCCTTCGCCGCACCGGCTGCAGGACCTGCGGGTCCGGCGGCCATACAGGGGCCGCGTCCCACAGGGCCCTCAGAGGTCCGGTTCCCTGCCGGCGCGAAACCCGGTGGACCTGCGTGGCGGGCACGGCGCAGTGGATCAGCCGTAGACGGGCAGCCAGTAGAAGGGTGGGCTCCATGCCAGCTTCCGGCAGCACTCGACGACTGATGTGCGCGGCGATCATGGCCACGATGTGGTCCCTCCCGGCGGCTCATGGCGCAGACGTCCTCAGGGTGGAGGAGGTTCTGGTGCCCGAGCGCGCGCCCGCCGGCGCGACCGTGCCCATCGCCGCCCGACTTACGGTCGTCGAGCCCCTGCGGGATGGCTGGCGCGTGGGCGTGGACCTCACGCCGGTGGGCGAGGGCCAGCGGATCAGCCATGGCCCCGTCGCATCGCTGTTCGGACCGGCGGACCAGATCGGAGTGACCAAGAGGGCGCTCTACCGCGCTCCAATCCCCGAGGATGCGGCGCCTGGGACCTACCGCCTCACAGTGGATCACTACGATAAGCGGGACGGCGAGTGGGTGCACGTCCGCTACGTGGATCAGGACGGTATCGGCGTCTCGGCCGTGCTGGGGGAGATCGAGATCATCCCGCCGCTGCCGGAGCGTCCGCCGAACCCGCCGCAGCGCAGGCTCAGGCCCGGAGAGGTGCATCGTGTCTACGAGTGCGAGGACTTCGAGGGCATGGACGGGCGGGGCGAGGACCTGTCGCTGGCCGAGGGCTGGACCTGGTACTCGCGCGTCAGTCACTCGCGACTGCGCGCGGCCGCCAACACCACCGGGGATGGTGAGATCTGGACTCGGATCGATCCTCCGCTGGAGCCCGGCCGATACAGGCTCTTCGCCCGCGCCGGCAACGCCTTCTGGACCGGGCGGGTGCGGCTGGGCGAGGCGTCTGCGGAGTTCACGCCGCTGCGGAGCGGCTGGAACGAGATCGGAGTGGTGGAGCTCGCGCAGCCGGCGGATCGGTTGGCTCTGGAGATGGTGCAGAAGATCGATGAGTACGCCATCGTGGACTCGCTCTATGTCACCAACGATCTGTCCACGGAGGCCTGCGCCGGTCTGGACCCGTCCCGCCAGTACCTGCCCGTCGATGCCCGGCCAGTGAAGGACGAGCGCACGATCTACACCGAGCGATACATGTCCGGCGTGCGCGAGCGCACGGAGCGGCACCGGAGCGTTCGCAAGACCGCAGAGAGCATCACCGCGGAGGCCCGCGAGATCGCGTCCCACACCGACCGGGAGCTGTGGGAGCTGCTGGCGCCGACCACGATCCGCCGCACCTACTACGTCAATCAGAACGCCGGCTGCCCGATCTGTGGCCTGAGGATCAAGGAGGTGGATCCCTTCCACCCCTGGATCCTGGAGCCGTTCGAGCATCCCTACAAGATGCAGTGCCCGGTCTGCAGGCGGCGCTTCCCGACGAACGGCTTCGCGGCGGGGGAGATGACCGGCGGCGAGTACCCCGACGATGGCACCGGCTGCACCGTCAACGGGGAGACCTACCACTTCCTGGGGGAGTACACCCACTGGGTCTACCGCACCTACTTCAGCCCCTACGTGCGCACGCTGGCGCAGGCCGTGGCGCTGACCGACGATCCGGAGCTGGCGCACAAGCTGGGCGTGATGCTCCTGCGGGCGGCCCAGCAGTGGCCCAACTCCGAGGACCGTTACCTGCGCTCCTACGAGCAGACGGTGGGACACAGGGCGGGCGCCATCACCGACCGCATCTGGTCCAGCTACGAGGGGCGCAACTACGGCTGCGCTTACGACGCGGTCTTCCCGTTTCTTGATGACGACGAGGAACTGCTGGCTCTGGCGCGCGAGGAGATCCCACAGATCCAGACCTACCAGGACCTGCGGCTCTACATCGAGGAGAGCCTGCTGCGGCGGATCGGCCAGCAGTACTGCGATACCGCCATCCAGGGCAACGCCGGATACCATCATCGCGGAATCGCGTGGCTGCTGCTGGCACTCGACGATCCGGACTCAGGGCGCTTCCCGAACTGCCGCGACCTGCTGGACTTCCTCTACTACCGCATCTACGGCGCCCTGGGCCACTTCGCGAATCTCATCGCGACCGATGGCAGCTCCTTCGAGAGCACCGGCTACAACTCGTCGCGGCTGAACATGGTGGAGGCGCTGGATGTGCTGGAGCGCTACTTCGCGGAGCAGGCGCCCGACCTGCCCCGCGACCGCTATCCCAGCCTCTGGGATGACCCGCGCTTCGCGGCGCAGTTCGACTACTACACGGATTACCTGCTCCTGGACCGCTGGCTGCCCACGGTTGGGGATGTCGGCGGCAAGACCATTGTCCCCGAGCACACGCAGCCGCAGCGCCTGAGCGTCGTGGGCCGCGACCGCGCCGCGCAGGCGTGGGAGCGCTACCGGGACCTGCCCCTGGCACCCAAGCTGGCCCGGGTGGCATATGGCCTCGAGGACACGGCGCCGGAGCCGTCGCTGTGGAGCGACCTGCCCCTCGGCGAGTTGGCGGAGGCCCGGGAGGCGGCGCCGGAGACGCTGCCGCGCCGAACGCAGGCGCAGGACGCCTACGGGCTGGCATTCCTGCGCAGCGGCGAGGGCCGGCGGCGCCGCGTGCTGTGGGCCTGGTATGGGCAGCTCCTATCACACGCGCATAACGACAGCCTTCTCTACGGCCTGGCCGGCCACGGGCTCGACCTGCTGCCGGACCTGGGATACCCCAAGTCCTGGGAGCACGCCGGGCGCTGGGAGTCCCACTCCCTGACCCACAACACCATCACGGTGGATGGCGGCAAGTTCCCGCCGGGCAAGCAGCGCGGGTGGCTCCGGGCTCTGGGGACGGTCCCGGCCGACCGGGATGCCGGCGGGCCTCCGCACCTGCAACTCGTCCAGACCGAGGCGGGTGACCTCTCCGGGGAGCGGGAGGTCGCGCGCCGAACGCTCGCCATGGTGGACATCGACGAGGACGACTTCTACGTGGTGGACCTCTTCGACGTCCGCGCAGGCAGGGAGCATGTCCTTAGCTACCACGGCCCGCAGGCTGAGGTCAGGGTGGAGGGCGTGGAGCTTGAGGCGCAGGAGACGGGGACCGTCGCGGGCCCGAACGTTGACTATGGCCAACCGGTGCAGTCGGGGGGCGAGGAGAGGCACACCCCGCTGGCGCACATGACGGAGGTCCAGCGCGGCGAGCCGACCGAGCGCTTCACCGTCGACTACGCCCTGGGTGATGACGCGCACACACACGTGCGACTACATCAGTTCCCCGAGAGTGGCGAGGCACTGGCGCTGGGCACGGGCCGGCCGCCCTCGCAGCCGGACGCCTACCAGGTGCGCTACAGCCTCTCGACGCGCGCCGGCGAGACGCCCCTGCAGGGCCGCTACCTGACGGTCGTGGAGCCGTACCTGCGAGAGCCGGTGCTGGATCGTTGCAGCCAACTGGCAGGCAGGGAGTTCGGCGAGCCGCAGGCGCTGCGGATCAGCCACGACCGCGGCGCGGACCTGCTGCTGCTGGCGCCGGGCGAGCAGTGGGAGATCAGCGCCGGTGGAGTTCAGTTCCGGGGTAGGGCGGCCCTCGTTCGCTTCGTAGGAGGAGAGGCGGTGGCGGTCACAGCCTACGAGTTCTCGCGCCTGGATGGCCCGCGCCTCTCACTGCGCGCCGACGCGCCCGTGATGGAGGGCGAGATCGCGGCCTGCGACTACGCCGACCGAACCGTGACGGTCCCAGGCCTTCCCGCCGACGAGCGGCTTGTGGGGCAGCACGCGCGCATCTTCAACGACCTGCACAGCACCATGCACCTGATCGTCGGGGTCGCGCAGGCGCCCGGCGGCACGCGGCTGCGGCTCAGCAGGTCGGCGCTGGCGCATGAGGGCTGGGTGGCGGGCGTCGGGGAGACGACCATCCGGGATGGAGCGCCCAGCCCATGGGCGCTTGGGACCTTCCTGGCGGGGATGCGGCTCGTGAACGAGGACGGCAGCGCGTCCTGGATCGTGCGCGACGCCGCCGGCGGCTGGCACAGCGCCCCTACGGGTACCCGAATCAGCTTGGTGCCGGGGCCCGAGATGAACGCCAGGCGTCTGGGTGAGGACCTGGTCGATGCGGATGGCGACGGCACGGCTGGCTTCCGACTCTACGAGTACGGCCCCGGCGACCGGCTCGCCATCGGCACGTGGGCCCTCCTGCGAAAGGCCGATGACGGCTCGTGGCAGCCAGTGCTCTCGCCGACGGTCAGCTTCGAGGCGCACTGAAGGGCCGCAGCGACTCAGGGCACGAAGCGCACGATTCCGCCCGTGTCCACGTCCCAGGTGTGTGCGCCGGTGCCGCGCCACATCTGCCACAGTGGCTGGGCCGACTTGCGGACGCTGATGTTGAAGTCCAGGCGCAGCTCGGGGCTGGGCTCGATGCCCAGGGATGCGAAGGGAATCTCCCACTCGCAGGTCCAGCGGCCGTCGGAGACCACCGAAGCCGCGTACTGCACGCCCTGCTCCGCGCCCGCGACCGCGTCCTGGGGTGCACCCGCCTCGTCGCTGCTCTCGAAGTGCCCCGAGGGGTAGCCTCGCAGCACGATGATATGCCCGGCAGGATGGCGGAGCGCGATCTCCACCGCGTCGTCGGATCCCCAGTCATTGCCGGGCCTCAGCGGCTTTGACGCATCCACGCGGTTGTCGATGGCCACCCTCAGGCTCTCACCATCGTGGCAGAGCCATGCGAAGCTGGGCGGCTGCGTCGGCTCACCGTGGATGCCCTCGCTGATGGTGATCCCGGCCGCGCGCCGCAGCCCCATCCACTCGCTCTCGCGGAGCCGCCCGTCGATCGCGAGCTCGGCCTCGCAGGCCGCGATGGCGTGCTCGGGTCGCGGGCCGCGTGCACGCTCGCGCTCCTGCTGGCGGCGCAGCCCGGCCTCCTGCCGCTCCCGCCAGGTCTGCAGGACGCTCTGCTTCACCTCGTGCCGGACCGGCCAGGTCGGCCGGTCCTCGTGCTGGTACAGGCCCATCTCCGCAAAGGGCACCGGCTCGAAGTCGATCCCCACGTCTGGAGAGCTGTCCAGCAGCCGCAGCTTGGTCTCGGTTGCCTCCACGAAGTCCGCCTCACCCACGTCCTCGAGCACCACGTTGTCCTCAAGCGTCTGGAAGGGGTCGGCGGTGCTCTGGATGTCCCTCCACGGGTATGGCCCGATGATGATGTTGCGCGCCACGAGGTTGCCCTTCGGCGCGGCGGGCTCGTCGTCGAGGATGTCTATCAGCTTCGGGTAGCGCTCCCGCCACAGGTCGCTCTGGTAGGGCATCTCGTTGAGCCGGTCGGTCATGGTGGTGTCCACGCTGCCGGCGGCCCAGCCCATGGCGCGGGCGTCGATGTGGATGGCCCTCGGGCACTCCACGAAGAGGTTGTTGAGGATGGAGTTGTCGCGCCCGCCGCCGATGAACGCAGCGCGGTAGACGCGGTAGAAGACGTTGCCGGAGATCTCGGTGCCGCAGTACATATCGTCGAGGTAGACGCCCACGCAGCCGCGCCCGCCTCGGCCGTTGACGTGGTGCATGTAGTTGTGCCGGATCACGGTGCCCCTCATCGTCCAGTTGC
>JBNGDZ010000030.1:0-3780 GCA_049975765.1 Armatimonadota bacterium | reverse complement strand
ATCGCGCCCGCGTCGTTGGACTCGTAGCACACGCTGTGGAACTCATTCAGCTCGATGACGTGATCGTTGCCGCCGAAGGAGATCGCCTGGTGGGGGGCGGTGTGGATCAGATTGTGCGCCACGCGGTTGCCGACGCCATGGACGGAGACACCGGGCACGTACATGCGCTTCCACTCGCCGAAGTGGTGGATATGGCAGTTCTCGACCGAGTTGTGCGCCGGCGTGAGAGTCCTGCGGTCGCCGCCGGTGATGGTGAACCCGCCCTGACCGAGGGTGTAGGCATCGCAGTGCGCCACGCGGTGATCCGTACCCGACAGGTGCGCCGCGAAGCCGCCCGCGTCGCGGAAGGTGCAGCCGATGATGCTGTCGTGGGAGCCGCCGCTTATGCGGATGCCGGTGTCGCGCGCCGCCTCCAGCGTCAGCCCGCGGAAGCTGAGGTATGATGCGTTCTGTGCGGTGATGAGGTTGCCGACGACGGAGACGGTGACCGGGCGCGCGTTCAGATCGCCGGGGGGCCAAAAGTAGAGAATGCCGCCCTCGCGGTCCAGATACCACTCCCCGGGCCGGTCGAGCTCCGCGAGGGCGTTGTACGCGTAGTACCACTGGCCCTTGCGGTAGCCATAGCCATGGTAGGGCTCCTCGAGCTCGATGGTCCGCTCCTCGGGGTCGATCTCTTTGACCGGCTGCCGCTGGTCGGCCCAGTCCCAGAACCAGTAGCCGTGCAGCCACAGGTCCTTCTCCCCCAGCCAGCGCTCGGGACGGTCGCCCTCGTAGACGAACTTGCCGACGGAGTCGCCCTTGGTGCCGCGCACGTCGCGGGGCTCGATGCCGAGGATGTCCGCGATCTCCACGAAGCCCTCATTCGGCCACCGGGCCAGCGTCATGCGCTCCTCGCCGAAGAACACCTCCAGGCCCCCGCCGGCCGCCGAGCCGTACTCCTCGACGCCGAGCGCCGTCAGATCCGCCCGGAGGACGTGGTCCTGCGCCTCCTCTGGCAGCCGGCCCAGCACGGCGGTGTCGCGGACCGGCCCGAACGCGGACTGGGGCACGCGCACCCCGCCGCTGATGATGACCCTCGGGCCGGGGCGAGCGCGGTAGACGATGGGCGCTGCCTCCGTCCCGCTGTCCTCCTCCGTCAGCTCGAAGGTAGCGGTCCGCCGGTACATGCCCGCGCCCAGCCAGACCGTGACGCCGCCGTCGGGCAGCTCCTCCCCCGCCTTCATCTCCCGGATAGCGTCGCGAGCGCGCTCCAGCGTGGCGAAGGGCTGGGTTCGCGTGCCCGCGGCCTCGTCGCTTCCGGTCGGCGACACGTAGAGCTCCGCGCCCCCGGCCGCCGGCTGAGCGCCGGATGGCGGCGCGAACATGGCGATCACCCCTATGCAGACCGCGGTGCCGAACGCATTCATCGCCGCTGTTCGTAGCGCCTGGAGATCCATGGCGTATCCCTGCCCCTGATCAGCGTCTGTGTGTTCACTCCCTGACGGGCCAGCAAGCGCCCGTTGCGCGCGTGTCAAGTGTGCGGTCAGTTCGCCAACGCAGCCGCCGGACCTGCGGAGCGTTACGCGCCGGACGCTCACCGGAACCTGAACGAGTAGAGATCGGCGTCGGCCAGCTCGAAGCGCAGTCGAACCGGCCTGCCGGCCAGCTCCGCCAGAGTCGCGTCCTCGCCCCACCGCACCGGGCGCTCGATCTCGTCGCCGAAGATCCTGGGGCAGTCGTCGAGCTCAAAGCCCGGGATGGGCATGCCGATCTCGTCCTGCAGCTCCACGCGCACGCTGCCCACGGTGGAGGTGGAGAAGTTGATGACCAGCTCCTCGCCCTCGAAGACCACGGGCCTGGTGAGCAGCTCCCCCCCGCTCAGCGGCGCCTCGACCGACACGAAGCCGTCGATGCGCAGCGTGTAGCGCCGGATGCTGACGCCGTCGGGCTGGCGCCCGCCCTCGCTGACGTAGATTGACAGCTCATTGGGGGCGCCCTGCAGCGTGGGCCGCGTTTCCACCAGCCCCCAGGCCTGGTAGTTATCGCCGTAGAACCAGCTTCGGGGGCGCTGGATGCCGGGCCGGATGAATGACTCCGGCCACACCCTGAAGCTGACGCGGTCGCGGCTGGCCATGAACATCCCGTCGGTGATGGCGGTGCCCGAGCGCCGGGAGGAGCTGGCCACGATGCGACGGTACTCCTGCTGCGGCAGCCTCTTCGTGGACTCCGCCCAGGCGTAGTCCACGTAGCGCGTCGGGAAGCCCAGCAGGATGTGCGGAGCGCGGTAGTAGGGCATCACCTGGTTGGTGTAGAGCTGACTGACGCGGCCGGGAGAGTAGTCCAGGAAGCGCGGCTGGGTCCACTGCAGGAAGTCGTCCGAGGTGCCGGTCATGATGTCGCGCCCGTTACGGCCAGCGCGGTGATACTCCCGGTATTCGCCGCGCTCGCTGTCCCAGAACGCCAGGTTCTGGGAGTCGAAGGCGCCCGTGGTGATTACCGGGTCTTCGCTCATCAGCGACCAGTGGATCGCATCGGGAGACTGGAAGGCGTACAGGCCGGTCTCGATGCCCTCACCGCGCCCCCAGGCCAGGGCCTTGTAGGCCGCCTCGGGCGCGCAGTCGGGGTTGGTGTCCCTGAAGGGAGTGAAGTTGTGCGAGCCCAGCCCATCGTGGATGATGTTATTGCGGGAGGAGCCCTCGAACTCCACCAGGCCCAGCTCCGGTCGGGTCCAGGTGATGCCGTCCTCGCTCTCGGCGTAGCAGACCAGCTCCTGGTGTGTCGCCTCGATGGAGCCCTCCCTGTAGATGATGTGCGCGCCGCGGTAGTACATGCGGTAGATGTCGCCGTCCTGAAAGACCGTGGTGTAGCCGCTGGAGTTGCCCTCCCACGGCCTGTCGCGGAGCTGCACTACCTCCCGCGGCACCGGATGGTGCAGCCGCAAGCGCGCCTGGCCGGTCATGCGCTCGATCAGGTGCTCGTCCACCAGCAGCTCCAACCGCGACCCGATGTCAATCGGCTCGCCCCTGGCCGCGGTCGCGGTGAGAATCAATGCAAGGGCCAAAAGGCCTGCTATCTCCATGTACCCGCTCATGGTCACGTCCTCCTGCGCCCGACAGGTGAGTTCGCTCGCCGCATGGGGACTTCCGACCGGCCCCGGTGTACTCCTCCTCAGCCCCGGGATCGATGGCGCCCTCCGGCCGGCGGTCAGCCTGCCGCGAGGGACCGGTCCACGTCACGACGAAGACCTCCAGCGCAGACAGCCTTCCACGGACGGGAGAGAAAGCTATGGACGTGCTCCTGCGCGCAGTGGCGTTCTCCGCCGTGACGATCACGCTCTGTGCTTGCACTAGCACGAGCGGAGCCGCGGATGGGGATGCGGACGCATCCTTCGCGCTCACGACCGGCGACGGCCTCAGCGTGGCGCTCAGCGAGGGAGGGGACGTGGCGGACATCGCTCTCGACGGGAGACGTGTGGAGCTTACCGACGCTATCTCCGGCCTGTGGATCCGCCCCCACGGCGGCGACTTCACCCCTGTGGCCGGTACGCTGGCAGCCGAGGACGGTGGTGTCAGGCGGAGCCGCCATTACGAGGGCCTGGGGCTGAGAGTGCAGGCAACCTACCGCTCACTTCCGGACGTCATCGCCTGCGAGGGCCATATCGAGGACCTGACAGGGCAGGACCGGGGCGTGGAGGTGGGCTTCAGCCTGCCCGTGGGCGGCGAGGGCTGGCGATGGGGGAAGAGCATCCGGGCGGAGGTGCCGGTGGGCGCGGAGCCCCTGGAGCAGTCACACACCACCTTC
>JBNGDZ010000029.1:0-18393 GCA_049975765.1 Armatimonadota bacterium | reverse complement strand
CTGCCGTTACGCGAGCGCAGGCTCGCGTGGAGAGGCCGGACCACCGTCCGGCCCGGTCAGGCCCAGGGCGCCCGTCCGGACTCCCACAGCTCGTTGAGATCCACCCCGTCCTTGTAGGTGTCCATGCAGGCCCAGAAGCCCTCGTGGGGGCGCGCCACGAGCTGACCGTCGGCCACCATCCGTGGCAGACAGTCCGCCTCCAGGCTGTCGCCCGGCTGCAGATAGTCGAACAGCCTGTGGTCGAAGACAAAGAACCCCCCGTTGATCCAGCCCGGCAGCGGCGGCTTCTCGTCGATCTGCGCCACGACGCCCCCCTCGTTGAACTGGACGTGCCCGAACTGCGAGCGGGTGCGTACCACCGTGATGGTTCCGGCCCTGCCGTGCTCGCGGTGGAAGGCGATCAGGGCACGCGGGTCAAGGTCAGACAGGCCGTCCCCGTAGGTGACGATGAAGCTCTCATCGTCGGTCAGGTGCTCGCGCGCCCGGCACAGACGCTCCCCGGTGGGTGAGTCCAGGCCGGTGCGGGCCAGGATGACCTGCCACTCTTGCGCCCCGCCTCCGAGGCGGTCGATGCCGGGTGTGCCGCCGTCTCCGTCCAGGCGCAGCCGCAGGTCGCTGTCAAGGTAGGGGACGTGGTGCAGGAAGTAGTCGATGATCTGCTCGCCGCGGTAGCCCAGCGTCAGAAGGAAGCTGGTGAAGCCGGATGCGGCGAAGCTGCGCATGATGTGGTAGATGATGGGCTGGTCGCCGATGCGAAAGAGGGCCTTGGGCAGGGGCGCGTTTTCCCCGGCCAGCCGAATGCCCTTGCCGCCGACCAGCAGCACGACCTTCATGCCGGAACCTCCGGGGCACGTCATCGCCCGGTGGCGGGCCCTGTTGCCCCGGCCGCAGGGCTGTGGTACAGTGACCGTCGGAGCGATGATTACACGCGGCACCGAGGTCACTCAAGACAACGCGTCCCAGGGGCGCTGGCGTTCCCGTCCCTGGTCCGGCTTGCTCGTCGGCTGCGTCGCCGCATATCTCGTGCTGGGCGTGGCCTACGCGCTCATCTTCCCGCTTGGGCAGGCCCCCGACGAGCCGGCGCACTTCCGCTACGCGCTCTTCATCGCCCGGCACGCCAGGCTCCCCCACTTCCACGCCGACGACGCTGGCTACGAAAGCTACCAGGCGCCACTATACTACACGCTGTGCGCGGCGGTTGGCAAGCTGGCGATGCTGGGGCCGGGCTCGGCTACTATGCCCACCGCCGAGCCTCCCGCCGCCCTGCACGGCCCCGCCTGGGAGGTGGCCGCGAGCCTGCCCGACTACCCCACCGTTAGCGACCGCCAGCACGTGCTGGCGGTTGAGGCTTTGCGGCAGGCCCACCGGTTCACCATTGCGGAGCGGCGGGCGTGGCGGGCCATGCGCCTTGTGACCGTGCTGGTGGGAGCCTGCGGGGTCCTGCTGGCGTGGCGCATCCTGGTGCTGATCTTCCCCGATCGGCCCTGGATAGCCGCTATGACCGCGGCCACCATGGCCGTCCATCCCATGTACGTGCACATCTGCGCCTCGGTGGGTAACGATCCCGCCACGGTGGTGGCGGTGGAGCTGGTACTGCTGCTCTCGCTGCTCATTATGCGCGAGGGGCTCTCGCCTGCGCGTGCCGCGCTGCTGGGCCTGGCGCTGGGCATCGCGATGTTGACCAAGGACTCCGCGCTGGCGGCCCTTCCGGCGGCCCTGCTGGCACTGGCGTGGTCGGCCGGGCGCCGGCATGAGCCGGAGCCGGCGGACAGCTTCCTCAGCGACCTCGCCAGGCGCGTGGCGGCCCTGCGGTGGGGCCGTATGCTGGGCCACGCCGCCGTCGCCCTGGGCGTCGCCGCGGCGGTGGGCGGCTGGTGGTACGTGCGTAACACCCTGCTGTATGGCACGCCCCAGCACTTCCCCGCCAACATCGACAAGCAGATCCCCTGGCAGATCTACGTGGCGCGCCCGGACATCCTCGGCGTGGTGCTCGACATCGCGCTGCCCATGACCTTCCGCAACTTCTGGGCCGGCTTCGGGTGGACGAACGTGGCGGTCGCTCCGTGGATCTACTGGCTTCTGCTGGGGATTGCGCTGCTGCCGGCGCCCGGGCTGGTCATGCTCATCGCCCACTCGCGCGCGGGGCGCGTGCGGTGCCCGGCGCTGCAGGTTCGGGGCGTATGGCTGCTGCTGCTGACCGCGGTGGTGCTGTCGATCGCGATGCTGTGGTACATCCTCACCATCGACCTTGGTGGTGGCAGTCAGGGGCGGTATCTGTTCCCGGCCTTCTCGGCGCTGGGGATGCTCTGGGCGCTGGGCGTGGGGCGGTTGCTGCGCAGGGAGGCCCGCCGGGCCTTGCCCTGGCTGGCCGGGGGGCTGATGCTGGCCTTCAACCTGTACTGCCTCTTCGGCGTGATTGTCCCGTTCTACCGGGCGCTACTTGGCGGGTAGCTGCGAGGAGCGACCCCCCGAGCTGAGCGGGTGGCACTCCGAACACCCCGGATGCCGGGCCCACAGGAGCCACGGCGGCACGTTCGCCTGGCGGTGGGCGTCAGGCGCGGCCGGGGGGACTCTCCGCGGGCGGTGCGGATCAGTCGTCGTCGGGGTGGTGGAGGTGCCCGCGACGCTTTCGGCCCTGCAGCGGCCCCTCGAAGTAGACGCCCTCCAGGTCGCGGTAGACCTCCTTGATGGCGTGGTCCTCCCCCATGGGCGTGTAGACCATGTCGCCGGGCTGGATCTCGTACTCCTCGCCCTCGGTGGAGATGAGAGCGTGCCCGCGAGTCACGATCCACCACTCATCGCAGTCGTGAAAGTGTGGCTCGACTGACTCCCCTCGTGGTACCTGCATGACTCCGAAGGAGGAGAAGTGCTCCGAGGCGTCCGGATTGTCGCGAAGCTCGCGCGCATTGATGACGGGCATTGCGTAGTGCCCTCCCATGCATGTGTGAACCTGCCCCCACGCGGGCATCTCGGGGGTGTGTCTGTATCTATTCTCTCGCTATGGCTTGATGACCTGCCGGCGCCGGCGGGAGGGATGCGTGCGGGCTGTGACGAAAGGGCGCCGGAGATGAATCTCGTGGGCAGGGAGGCGACCGCGATGCGACGGGTGGTGCTGATCATCGCCCTGCTGGCAACGGGGGCTGCGTGCTGTGATGCGGGGCTGTCCAGTCCGGCGGCGGTCACATGTCCCAGGCTGGCGACCGCGCCGACCATCGACGGTACCCTGAACGAGGGGGAGTGGGCGCGAGCCGCCATGGCGGGACCTTTCATCCTCGAGGCTGACGGCGTCCCCTCCCTGCGCACGGAGGCCTGGCTGGGGTATGATGAAACGGCCCTGTACGTCGCTGCGCAGATGCAGGAGCCCATGCCCCTGGCCGTGCAGTGCGCCGCCGCCCAGCGCGACGGCGCGGTGACCTCAGACGACTCCCTGACCATCGTCCTGGATCCCGAGAACGACGGC
This sequence comes from Armatimonadota bacterium, assembly GCA_049975765.1. Lineage (GTDB taxonomy): Bacteria > Armatimonadota > Zipacnadia > Zipacnadales > UBA5352 > JAYENL01. The sequence continues at coordinate 14,933 of JBNGDZ010000029.1, read as the reverse complement.
GAGAGCGTCATAACCCTGGCCGTCAATCCTGAGGGAACCGAGTACGACGCCATCGACGGCGACACCCAGCCGACCATCGCCTGGGATTCGGCGACCGCGGTGGGCGAGAGCGCCTGGGTCGTGGAGGCCGCCTACCTCTTCGGCGCGGCCGGCGCGCCCGAGGTCGGCGCCATCTGGGGTCTGAACATCCGCCGCCACGCCCCTCGCATCGCGGAGACAAGCTCCATGACCGGGGAGGCGGGGGCCGTGGGCAGCGTGAGCTTCGGCAGGCCCGCGCTGCGCTGCGAGGTGCCGCCCATCGGCGATCCGTGGTACGGAAGCAACACCACCGATGTCGCCCTCCGCAACCTTGACGCCGAGCCGCAGACCGTGAAGCTCAACGTGCGGGTCAGCGGCCCCACCCGACGAGCCCACTTCTTCGATGTGCAGAAGCTCACGCTGGGGTCCGGAGAGGCCCGGACGGTGCCGGTGACCTGGCAGGTCAACCGCGGCGGCCGCTGCTCCGTGGAGCTGTCGGTGCAGGTGGTGGAGGGCACCACTGCACTGACGGCCCTCCGGACCGCGCAGATGCCCTTCGAGCTGGCTCCGCTGGGCGCCACTCTCGATGAGGCCGTCGAGCGGATCGCTAAGGCCTACCGGACGTACGTCTTCCTGCCGGAGGATGCGCGGCCCTTCGACGGCGCCTCCCGGCTGACCATGCTTCTGGGGCGCTGGCGCTACCTCGACAGCCAGCAGCAACGCCGCGCGAGTCTGACGCCCGAGGAGGTCCTCGTGCTGCTGGGCCAGGCCAAGCGCCTCGTCGAGGACGCAATCCTGCTGCAGCGGGAGATGGCGCAGGCCGCGCCGTAGAGCGCCCCGGGCCGGGGTGGAACCTGCACGGTCAGTCGCCACGGCTCCTGACCGCGCTCCGCTCGCGGCGGCCCCTCCACGGCGGCACCAGACGCAACCGGCATCGCAGGCGGAGGAGGACAATGCCACCGGCGGAGATGACGGGACGGGAGCGCATCCTGACGACGCTGCGCCATGAGGAGCCCGACCGGGTCCCCATCTCGCCGCGGTATTCAGCCTGGTTCAGCACCGTGTACGACGACCTGAGCCTCGAGAACCAGATGCGGCGGCTCCCGGACGTGGACTTCATGCACATCCTCGGCGAGCCCACGCCCAACTACATCTACTCCCACCCCCAGCAGTACGATCTGCCCGACGTGCAGGTCGAGCAGAGCCGGCGCGCTGACGGGGACTGCTGTATTGTGGAGCGCACCTTCCACACCCCGGCCGGCACGATCTCGGACATCACCCGGGTGCCGCCGGCGGGGCGGGAGTACGGCGTATCGCCCAATCCCGTGAAGCTCGAGCACCTGATCAAATCCCGCGATGACCTCGATGCCCTCCGCCATATCCTGCCGCAGGTGCGCACCGGCTACGGCCACGTGCATCGCGCGCAGAAGGCACTGGGCGACCGCGGTGTCGTGATGGTCTGCATCCGCAGCGGACTGGATCACCAGGCCGGCGACGCCCGCGGCATGGCGAATCTGATGATCGACTACTACACCGACCGGGAGCTGTTCGACGAGGTCATCGACATCTTCCACCAACGCTCCCTGCAGCAGACTCGCGCCGCGCTGGAGGAGGGGGTGGAGTTCATCTTCGGAAGCTGGTACTACAACTCGCTCTCCTCGGGCTGGTCGCCGGCCATCTTCGAGGAGGTCTTCGTGCCGCAGATCCGGGAGCACGTGGAGCTGACGCACAGCTACGGCGCCTACTACGACTACTACGATGACGGGAAGCTGGCGGACTCGATGCAGATGATCGCCGACTGCGGGGTGGACGTGCTGGAGACCTGCACCCCGCCGCCGGTCGGCGACTTCGACCTCGCCGAGGCCAAACGCACCATCGGGGAGCAGACCACCATCAAGGGCTACGTGGACCTGCTCTACGTCATCAAACATGGGACGCCGGAGCTGGTGGAGGAGACGGTGCGGGAGGCCATGGAGACCGCCAAGCCCGGCGGGGGGTTCATCATCGGCTCCTCGGACAGCTTCAGAGAGGGGACGCCACGGGAGAACATCGTGACCTACTTCCGCGCCTGCAGGGAGTACGGAGTGTACTGATGAGCCAGAAGAGCGCAGTGGCGCTGACTCTGGCAGTATGCGCCTGTGTCGGGGCGCAGGATGCGCAGAACGTGCTGACCAACGGCGACTTCTCGGCGGTGGCCGATGACGGGACGCCGGTGGGCTGGGCATACTGGGTGAAGGGCGGCCAGCCGGCCTTCAGGATCGTGGACGCTCCTGACGGAAGCTATGTGGAGGTGACGATCCCCGACCGAGAGTCCAACTCCCGCATGTCGCAGGGCCTGGACCTCCCGGACGCGCACTACTACCGTGCCACCTGCGAGTGCCGCGTGCTGGCCGCGGACGAGGTGCCCCCGTCCTTCGCCATGCGTATCGCCTTCATGACTCCGCGTGGGCTGTGGCGGGTGTGGGAGTACACGGATGGGGCGCTGGAGGGCCGGTGGCAGACGCTGACGCGCGAGTTCGTGGTGCCCAACGAGGCCGAGCCCGGCGACATCAAGTTCCACTTCGGCACCAACGGGGAGCCGGGGCAGATCCAGATCCGCAACGTGCGGCTGGTTGAGATCCCGCTGACGGATTACCAGCGCGAGAACGTGCACGTGACCGACGAGGGCCACCGCTACTTCCCGAAGCACACGGCTCCTCCCCCCGAGCCTGACCTCCCCGAGGAGATCCGCGAGGCCGGGCTGTTCTGGTGGCAGCCGGCCGACCGGGATGGCGCCACGCCCTGGGATGTGCCGGACACCGCGTTCGACCAGCTCAACCCCGCGCTCAACCTGGCCGCGGCAGCAGGCTCCAGCGCCCGCCTGATCTTCGTCATTGAGGCCACGCGGGACATCGCCGACGTCGGCGTGGTCCTGCCTCAGATGATGGCTCCGCCCGAGATCGGACCGTGGGGGAGGCTCGAAGCCAGCCTCGTACGCGTATGGCGGCAGCGCGACGGCCACCGCGGTGGCTTCTATCACGAGGTGCCGGAGCTGCTTGAGCCGATACCGACTGGCATTGTGCGGGGCCTACGAGACCTCAAGGCCGGCGAGCGGCTGCAGGTGATGCTGCGCTTTCAGGCCGCCCCCGGCGCCCGACCCAGAGAGACGCGCGTGGATCTGCGGGCCGTAGGCACGGACCCCGGCCAGGGGCGGCAGGAGACGCATATCCCACTGACCGTGACCGTGCTGCCCTTCGAGCTTGCGCCCGCGCCCGATGAGGTCGTCTGGGGCCTGTATCCCGATCCGGGGCGCTGGCAGAGCTACACGGACGAGCAGCTCATGGCGGAGCTGCAGTGGCTGCGCGAGTGTGGCATCAACTCCATGCTGCTCTACGTCCTGGGCGTGCTGGAGCTGCCCGAGGCGCTCACCGACGAGAACGTGGAACAGGCGCTGGCGGACTGGCGGGCGGCGCTGGCGGAGTGGGGCGACCGCTATATGGTGGCCCTGATGGACGCCGGCTTTGGGCCACGGCTGGTGGCGAATGTCCAGAGCCTCGACACCATGCTGGCGCGGGCCATGGGCGTCGAGCCGGTCAGCGACGGGGTCTACAATCCGAAGCTGCTGGAGTATGAGCGCCGCTTCGTCCAGGTGCTTGAGGACCTGCGGGCCGAGCGCGGCTGGCCGGAGCTGACGTGGCACATGATCGACGAGCCAGGCGGCGGGCGCAACGTGGCCGCGACGGCCGAGTTTGAGCTGATCGACCAGATGGGCCTGCGGGGCTTCACCACGGCGAACCAGCCGGCCGTCATCCGGGACTTCGCCGACATCCTGGACGACTTCTGCGCCGGGGCAGGCGTCCTCAACAGTCCTGAGAAGGCCCGCCGGGCGCACGAGTGGCTGGCCCATCGCGACGACGCTACCCTGTGGCAGTATGGCGGCGCGGGGACCTACACCGGCCAGGAGGGCAGCATGGGGGTGAACCGCTGGGGGACGGGCTTTCTCACCTGGCGCAACGGCGCCTCCGGCGAGTTCTTCTGGACCTTCCAGCGCACCAGCGGCGACCCCTACGACGACTTCGACGGCACCAAGCGTGGCAAGGACTTCTGCCTCACTTACCCCGCGCCGGAGGGCGGGCGGAGCGTCAGCACGCTGCAGTGGGAGGGCATCTGCGAGGGCATCATCGACTACCGACACCTGGTGATGCTGGAGGCGGAGATTGAGGCCGCCCGGCAGCGCGGCGCCGCGGAGGCCGACACGGCCGGGCGCATCGCCGGGGAGCTTGACGGCCTCCGCGAGAGCCTGTGGTCCCTGGCGGAGCCGCCGAGCAATCGCATGCTGGACGACTGGCGCGCGCAAGTTGCGGCCTGGATCATGGAGCTGCGGCAGAACCGCTGACGTCCGCCGCGTGCCTCACCGCCCCGGCGGCTCGACCTGGCGCGAGGTGCGCTCCTGAGAGGTCAGCCACCGCTCGCCGCCGACGGTGAGCCGCGTGCCGTCGAAGACCCAGCCACGTGTCGGCTCTTCGTCCTCGAATGCTACGCAGGCGCAGCGGGCGATGGCGGCCACGTCATCGACCTCCGCGCGTCCACCCTGGTCGCCGAAGAGCACCAGCCATTGCCGGTCGCCGAGAGTCAGGCGGTAGGCGTCCTCGCGCGCGGCCTCGATGCGGCCGTCGCCCTCGAACAGCGCCGCCACGAACCGCGCGCCCTCGGGGCCGATGGGCTTGTGCCAGCGCAGCACGTTCACCGGCGCGCCGCAGTCCTCCGGCTGGCAGTCGCGCGGCAGTACGGCCTCCCAGCGCTCCTCGGTGGTGACCTGCGTGATCTCGTGCGGCCGCGCCGCGGAGAGCGTGTAGCGCTCGTTGCCCTCCAGGTGTGCGCTGCGCTCCGCGGCCACGCTGATCGCCAGTGGCGTGTGGAAGCCCCACTGCGCCTCATGGCCCTCGCCGCCGACCACGCGATCGCGGATGAGGATCGGGCCGTCCTTGACCACCACAATGTCGCGGTGGACCGTCGCGCCGAAGGGCTGCACGTAGCCCTCGTGGTAGCCGCTGAACATCCATGCGCCCGGCAGGTCCGCCTGCAGCTCCAGATACCCGCCCGGCGCCGGACTGCCCGGATAGCTCTCCCCGTCGATGGTGACGACGTTGTGGCTGGGCGTGGAGTGGCAGTAGGCGTAGGCCGGATGGCGGTAGCTGCGGGGGGAGCCCGGGGAGGTCGCCACCAGCTCGCCATTGGCCTCATAGATGAAGTGCAGAGCGGCGGGATAGGCGTGGCCGGTGTTCGCCCAGCCGTACTGGGCTAGCATGTAGCGATCCGCCGGCTCCCACCCGGTGCGCATCACGGCGAAGCCCGACTCCGGCAGGTGCACGCTGAGCCACTCGGGCCGTTTGGGCTCGGGCGGCGGCGGCGGCGGCGACTCATCGGTGGGCGCGGCCAGCATGAAGTTCGCGAAAGCGAAGGGCGACTTCTGCGACGGCGCCGCGTCTCGCTCCCAGACGCGCCTGGCCAGCCACGCGAAGTCCGGCCGCCCGAAGTGCCGCGCCGCCAGCTCGAGGTGCACCGCGTAGTCGGTCGCGAATACGGCCGAGTGCAGCGCCGGAGTCTCACCGGTGGGCATGACCAGCTTCGCCAGCCACTCGCAGGCGCGCTCGAGCAGCGGCCCGGCCTGTGGGTCGGAATAGAGACTCTCGCGACCATTGGCCTCCGCCGTCAGCGCCACGTAGCCGACGTCGCGCAGAACGGTCTTGTGATACTGGGTGCACAGCTCCCTGTGGCCGCCGTCGGCGAAGAAGTCCTGCTGCAGGTGCTCGCGCATACGCCGCTCGGCCAGCTCCACCCACTGCTCGGCGTCGCGAAACTCGGGGAAGACCAGGCCCACGATGCCGCAGCCCAGCACCGCCGCCACCTGCTGATTGCCGACCTGATAGCGCGGGCTCTCATGCGCGTAGAGCCACGCCGCGCAGCCGAGGAGCTGCTTCATGACCTTCACGTGCAGCTCGGGCGTCAGCGCCGGGCTCCGGGCCATGCAGTAGTAGTTGTCGGTGAGGATGCGGGCGCGGATTCCGGGGTAGTAGGCCCGGAACATCGGGTCGAAGCCCAGGCCGCCCTGGTGCTCGCGGATCTGAAGCTGGTGGTCGTACCAGGAGTCGAAGATCCAGGCGAAGGTCTCCGGATACCTCTCCTCCCCGGTGAGCAAATACGCGCGGCCCAGCGGATTGAGGAACCACTGCGATCCGACCGCGGAGACGTAGTTCGTGTCCTTCGTGGGGTTCTCCAGCCACCTGATCTGCCGGCCCTCCACGCGCAGCACGTAGGGCCCGTGCGCAATGTCGCCCTCGCCGATCTGGTCGGCCATCTGCACGATGGGGTCGACAAGCTGCGGGTAGTGCTCGCGGACGTACCCCGGCCAGGTCTCGCGGCGGAAGTGCGGTGTGGGCGTCTGGCGCCCGCGAAAGTACTCCGACCAGGCCTCCGCAGCGGCCCCCCAGTCCTGAGCCTCCACCGCCGCCCGCACCTCCTCCAGACCCGGTTGCTGCAGGTCCATGGCGGCCCACAGCTCCTCGTCAGTCACCTGCGACGGATGCTCCGCGACATCACCGTGCGCGGCAGTCATGGCGATCACCAGTCCAGACACAGCGGCGTACTGGATTGCCCCCGGCCTCATGGTGCTATCTCTCCTTCAGTGCAGCAAAGGCCTGGACCACTTGCCGGACCAACACGTGCCTCTCCGCGGGCAGTTCGCGGGGGAAAGTGGTTCTCCCTCTCCCCCGGGCATCGTGGGCGGCGCGATACGCGTGGGTCGCGTGGACGGGGCGGACCACGGTTTGGCCCGCCGTTTGTGGCCTCACCCCCTGCCCGAACGATGCGTTCGGGCATCCCCCTCTCCCTGGCTCGCTACGCTCGCAGGCGGGAGAGGGGGAGAACGGCTGACGCCAACGACAAACGACCGGGCGGGCTGCCCAGCCCGCCCCTCCGTACGGCGTGACGGCACGACACACGGCCGGCGGGTCTGAAGCCCCGCCGCTCCGGACGGCGACGGCTGCCGTTGCGCGAGCGCAAGCCCGCGTGGAGAGGCCGGACCACCGTCCGGCCCGCCGTCTCTTTACGCCACGTCGTCTGTGGCGCCAGGGAGGGGCATGGGCCGAGCAAAGCTCGGGCCGGGGGGAGGCTGTCCGTCGGCTACGGCGGCAGCACCGTGAGCCCGCGCTCGCGGCAGAGGGCCTCCAGCCGCGCGACGTGCTCGGGCGACTGGCGGCCGGCGTTGGGCATGGGGTCGGGCTGCCCGACCCAGGGATACTTGCCGCCGGTGGCAGGATTGAAGGGCAGCAGTGAGATGCGCTCCGCGCCCAGCCCCGCCGCCAGCTCAGCCAGCTCAGCGATGGTGTGATCGGGGTCGGTGATGCCGGGGATGAGCGGCACGCGCACGATGACATCCGCGCCGTGATCGAGAAGCAGCCGCAGGTTCTCGATGATGCGCTCGTTGGAGGCGCCCGTGTGCTGCTCGTGGATCTCCGGATCGGGGTGCTTGAGGTCATACAGGAACAGGTCCACCGCCTCCGCGAGCCGCTGAAGCGTCTCCCAGGAGGTGACCCCGCAGGTCTCCATCGCCACGTGAATGCCGGCCTCGCCGCAGACGGTCGCCACGGCGTATGCGAAGTCAGGCTGGGCCGTTGGCTCTCCGCCGGTGAGCGTCACGCCACCGCCGGTGCGCTGGAAGAAGGGCATCAGCCGCCGGGCGGCGTCGGCGATCTGCCCCGCGGTCACCGTTCGCCCGCAGATCTCCAGCGCCTCCGCCGGGCAGATCGCCACGCACGCCCCGCAGAGCCGGCAGCGGGCGCGCATCTCGGGCTCGATGGGTCCGAGCACGCGAATGCCCTCAGGACAGGCGTTGAGGCAGGCCCCGCAGTGCACGCAGCGCGTCTGGTACCACACCACCTCCGGCCGGGGGCTCTGGGACTCGGGGCTGTGGCACCACGTGCAGCGCAGCGGGCAGCCCTTGAGATAGAGGTTCATGCGCACGCCGGGGCCGTCGTGGACGGCCGTCTCGTCGATGTCGAAGATGACACCCTCAACCGCGCGGAGATCCTCGGCCGTCACTACCAGCCCAGCTCCTCGCGCGCGATGACCTCCTCCTGGGCCTTCGGCGGCAGCAGCACGAAGGGCACCAGGTAGCCGCCGATGCGCACCAGCAGGTCCCGGTACTCATCGGGGCTCTCCTGCGCCGCGCGCATGGCCTCCGTGGAGGCGAGGTTGAACTGAAGTTGGTAGGCGCCCAGGTCCAGCGCGGCCTCCGAGAGGCCCTTGAGGGCGTCCACGCCGTGGTCCTCGTCGAGGACGTTCGCCTGGAAGCGGACGTTGCAGGTCGTCCCGCCCAGCGCCCGCGAGTGGTCGAGGCGGTCGGTGATGGAGCGCACCAGCGAGGGGAAGCCCCTCAGCGTCACGCCGGTGCAGTTCATGATCGAGTTGGCCAGCGGCTCCCCGGCGCGGCGGCCGTCCGGGGTCGCCGGCGTCATCTCGCCGTAGCGGATCCAGACCGTCCAGCCCAGGAAGCCGGGCAGGAAGGGCCCGCCCAGCAGATTCGTGTGCCCTTCGATGAGATCGCACCACCCCCCGGCTACCTCGCCGAACAGCTCGTTGGCCAGCGGCTCGTCATTGCCGTGCTTGGGGCAGTCGCGCCGGATGGCCCGGTGGAGGTCATCATGACCCTCGAAGTCATCGCGGATGGCCGCGCGGAAGTCGTCGAGGGTGGCCTCCCCGCGCTCGGCGACCAGCGTGCGCATCGCGGCAAGCGCGTCAACCACGTTGGAGACGCCCACCGCCTCGGGCTGGATGAAGTTGTAGAGCGCGCCGCCGTGGGAGATATTCCGGCCGCTCTCGATGCAACCCTCGATGAAGCACGACAGCAGCGGGAAGGGCCGATGCTGCGCCTGCAGGTGCAGATCCCGGTTGCACTGAATGACCGCCCCGTCCACCGCCGCCCGGAGCACATCGCGGTAGGCCGCGCTCAGCTCCTGGAACGTCTGTGGCGCCGCCCGCGCCAGCCCCCTGACGTCATCCAGCCATCCCGGCGGGGGATCGCTCAGCCGCAGGCCGACGTCGGCGGCGAAGTCATCGGCGTGACCCTTCTCCGGATGCACGCCGCCGAAGAGCGCGTAGAGCAGGCACATGGCGACGTTGACGTAGGGCCATGCCACGTGCGGGTTGGAGCGGCCCATGATGGAGGTCTCGGTGCAGGTGCTGGGCAGGTGATCCACGGCGTGCTCGAAGGGCACCCCCCGGCGCACCAGGCCCCTCGTGATGACGTCGGAGTTGAAGAGCGAGGGCTGGCCCTTGCCGTTGCGCAGCAGGGCGATGGCCCGGCGCAGGAAGGCGTCGTCGATGTCCGCGTGCCAGGAGATGTCGATCCCCGGGAAGTACATCTGCACCCGATCGGCCAGCTCCAGGATCAGCCAGGAGAGTGCGTTGGTGGCGTCCGAGCCGTCGGGCTTCCGGCCGCCGATGACCAGGATCACCGCGCTCATCGAGGGGCCCTGAAACTCGTTGCACTTGATCAGAAGCTGGGCCAGAAGGTCCTCGGCCAGCTCCTCGTCAAGCGTCCCGGCCTCCCGCTCGGCCTCCCAGAAGCGCCAGAGCCACTGATCGAGCCGGCCCGGCCCGAAGCAGTGGTGGTGCGTGGAGTTCTCCAGCGCGCAGCCGAGGAACATGAACCAGCCGAGCTGAATGGCCTCCCGGAAGCTGCGCGGGGGCTGGTGTGCCACGTGGCGGCAGACGCGCGCGATCTCCCGCAGCTCCTCCGCCCAGCGGTCGTTTTCGGCCCCACCGGCCATCTGCTCCGCGAGGTCTGCGTAGCGCTCAATGAGGGTCTGCAGGCCCTGCAGGGCGGTCCTCGCGGCCTCGTAGAAGTCTTGCTTCTCGGGCGTCTGCGGATCGCCCGGCACGAGCGCTCGCAGTGCATCGTCGATGCGCCGCAGGAGCCCGTCGAGGCCCTGCTGGCAGGCGGTGGGGTAGTCCGGCGCCATGTGGCCCTCGGAGACGAAGCCCCGCCAGTGCTGGCGGCCCAGGTACTCCCGCGCCTCCTGCAGCGCCTCGGCCATCGCATCGTCCGGGTGCGTGTTGGGGTGCCAGCCAGCCAGCACCTCGCCCTCCCGGATGCGCACCGGCATCTGTTCGAAGAGCCGGGCCACGGCCTTCGCCACGCGCACCTGTCGGCGTGGCTCGCCCTCGGTCTCCTGGAATGCCCGCGCCATGATGATGTCGCGCTCGTCGAAGCTGTTGGCGTCGGCGAGCACGTCCTCGCGGAGCGCCCGCGACCACTCCGACAGGCCGGAGGGGCCGACGGGCCGGGGAAGGGTATCCGTTGTGTGGTCTACGGTCACTGCCATCGGTCAATCTCCTGAGAGCGTCGAATGCAGTGTGACGTCACGCCGAATCCATGCGTTGATGTCCGTGCGCCGTTGCCGGTCGGCCTGCGGCCCCTGCCGCTTGCAGCTCCCATTCAGTCGAACGACGCACGCTGCTGTGAGATGAGCCGGTTCTGCTCCTCCGCCCACGGGTCGAGGATCTCCCGCAGGTACCAGACCCCGTCCGGGTTCTCGTCGGCCAAGTTGCGCTGCTCCCCGAAGTCCTCGGTGATCTTTGACAGCCACACGGGCTCGGGGTTCTCGCGGCCGTCGCGGAAGACGCCGTTCAGCACCAGCTTCCAGTCGCCGCGGCGAATCGCGCGCTGGCCAGCGAGGTTCCAGGCGATCCAATCATGCGGGTTGGCGGCGCCCTCGGTGAGCATAGGCAGCAGGCTGAGGCCGTCGAGATCGTAGCGGGACGGATCGCTGCCGGCCGCCTCCAGCATCGTCGGGAAGATGTCCATCATGATGCCGACCTCGCTGGAGACCCGGCCGGCGGGGATGGTGCCCGGCCAGCTCATGATGGCGGGCATGCGGATGCCGCCGTCCCAGAGGGTGCCCTTGGAGCCCTTCAGCCCGCCGGTGGTGCCGCCGTAGTAGGGGTCCCGGGTCCCATCCATCCAGTTGCGCGTCTCGCGCGAGGGGCCGTTGTCGGAGGAGAAGAAGATGAAGGTGTCCTCGCGGATGCCCGCCGCCTCCAGCTCAGCGACGATCTCGCCGACGCCGTCGTCGATGCCCGCGATCATGGCCGCCATGACCTGCTTGTCCCATGGCAGGTGCTCGAAGCGCGCCATGTACTCCGCCGGCGCGTGCATCGGGTAGTGGGGGGCATTGTAGGAGGTGTACAGGAAGAACGGCCGCCCGTCGCGAGCCTGCTCGCGGATGAAGGCCACCGAGCGCTCCGTGATCATGTCGGTCATGTACTCCCCGTTGCGCCAGACCTCCTCGCCGTTCTCCCACAGGTCGTGCAGGGGGTCGACACCGCGGCTTTGCATGTAGTAGAAGAGGTGGGAGTAGTAGTCGATGCAGCCGGCGAGGAAGCCGAACCACTCGTCGAAGCCGAAGTTGTGCGGCTGCGAGCGCGGCGTGACGCCCAGGTGCCACTTGCCGAACAGCGCGGTGCTGTAGCCCTCCTCGCGCAGCGCCGAGGCGATGGTGGGCTTGCCGTCGGGCAGGCCCTCGCTGCCGCGGTCACCGGGCAGCACGCCGTTGACGCCGGCGTGGTCGGGATACTGGCCGGTCATCAGCGAGGCCCGCGAGCCCGAGCACACCGCGCAGTTGGAATACCAGTCGGTGAAGCGCACGCCAGAGGCCGCCAGCGCGTCGAGATGCGGGGTGCGCACGTGCGTGTCGCCCATGCACGAGAGGTCGCCGTAGCCCAGGTCGTCGGTGTAGATGACAATGATGTTCGGCCGATCAGCCATCAGAACGGTCTCCTCTGTCTCGCCGATCTCGAACCGGCACGGAGAGCATTCGCGAGCAACGAGAGCTTTCCTTCACCGCGGGCGCACGCGACCCGCCAGCGCAGCGGCCGGTGAGGCGGGTATCACTCAGCCCTCAGGCCACTCCAGGATCACGCCCAGGCACTGCTCGCGCTCCCCGATGGCCGTCAGGTAGGCCGCCTCGGGCTCCGAGAACGGCAGCCGGTGGGTGATCATCGCATCGAGAGCCAGGGCCCCCTCTGCGGCGAGGCGCAGGAAGAGCCGGCCGTTGGCATGCCGGTCCCAGCGATTGCGGGGATCCCCCGGCTCAGGGTGAGACGAGACGATGGCGCCCACGCAGGTGAGGGCCTTGAGGTGGAGGGCCATCATGTCCACCTCCGCCGGCCACCGGGGCGAGCCCAGGGCCACCACGGTCCCGAACCTGCGCGCCAGAGCGAAGGCCGTGTCGTAGGTCTCCGTGCGCCCGGTGACCTCGTAGACGATGTCGGCGCCGCGGCCTCCGGTCAGCTCCCGGACGCGGTCGGCGGCGTCCTCACGCCGGGGGTTGACGGCGTGGGTGATGACTCCCGCGTCGGCCGCCAGCTCCAGCCGGAAGTCATCCAGGTCCAGGCCGATGACGGCCCCCGATCCGGCGAGGGTGAGGTAGCGGCAGGCGAGCTGGCCCAGCACCCCCATGCCGATGACCGCCACCTGGTCGCCCAGTTGCGGGTGCGCCAGTCGCACGCCGTTGAGTACCGTGCAGCCGAGCACGCAGAAGGTCGCCTGTTCGTCGCTGACTCCGTCGGGGATCCGCCACAGCCCGGGATGCTCCTCCGGGAGGACGTTGAGCAGCCGATGGGGGCTGCCGGAGACCACGCGGTCGCCGACCTCAAGGCGCGTGACGCTCTCGCCGACCGCCTCTACCACGCCCGCGTTGGAGTAGCCGGGGACGGTGGGATACTGTGGCATCACGGAGCCGTCGGCGCGGCGCCACTGCCGTCCGAGGTAGCTTGCGCCCTCGGTGCCGGCGCTGATGAGGGAGCGGCGGGTGCGCACCTGGACCTGGTGAGGGCCGGGCGAGGGCGCATCGGCGTCCTGGATCTCGACCTGCCGCGGCGCAGCGAAGGTGATCTGCGGGTTGGTCATGTGGCACCCCTGGTTCTGAGTGTGGGAGCCGTCAGGTCCCCCGGGTGCCACCCTTCGCCGGGGTCAACGGCGCCGCCTGCACCGGGCGATGAGAACTGCGGCGCCGAGGCTGAGCATCGCCAGCGTGGTGGGCTCGGGGAAGATGTCGCGGTAGGTGCACAGCCAGTAGTCCCCGGTATCCCCCGTTCCGCCATAGCTCACGTTCAGGTAGTAGTAGCCGGAGCTGCCCGCCTCCCACCAGACATTCGAGGTGTATGTGCCATTGGACCCGCCCCAGAAATCATCGGAGTACACGAGGCCGTTGAGACTGGGGTCGTACAGATCAATGCGGGTGTCAACCGCCTGGTCGTAGCCCTCCTCGTCCTGCGTCATCGCCGTCAGAACATCGTATTGGTCGAGCCAGATGCGGTACCAGTCCTGGTCGCTGGCGGAGCCGAGGCTGGCGTAAACCGTCTCCATGGGACTGTCGATCAGCTCAGCCAGGTCGTAGCTGTTGCCGAAGTCGGTATCCTCCTGCTTCAGCCCATCATGGTCGGGGGCGAAGTAGATGCCGTCGCTCACGAAGTAGGCATCGCCGAAGCTGTCGCCCTCCTCGCACACCTCCCAGCGCCACCACTCCTGCCCGTCGTAGGTGGTGGCGGTGATACCGAATCCGCTCTCGGCGCTGCCGACGCCGTTCTGCCAGGTGTCGCGGACGGCGTACCACTTATCTCCGCTGTCATCGATCCAGTAGCCGTATGCCGCCACGGAGTGCCCGCCACCATCGAGGCTGAGGTTCATTATCATCGGCTGACCGTTGTCGACCTGCTTGCGCAGGTCCCCGAAGTCGAATGTGCCCGCGTTGAGGGCCCCCCAGCTTGGTCTGCGGGCGTAGTGGGTCCATGAGTGGAAGGCGTAGCACTCGTCGATGCCGGTGCCGGGGTCGTCCCACTGCGCGTAGCGCCGCATGCCGGTGGCGATGTTCCAGTTGTTGGAGCTGCCGTTGCTGGGATCGGTGTGGAAGAAGCATCCCAGGCTGTTCGGGGCGTTGGTGTGCGTACACTCGTTCTTGACGTAGTCCGCGGAGTTGTGCTCGTCGGAGCTGATGAGCTGATAGATCTCCTCGACGTTGCCGTCGTTGTCGTTGGCGTAGAGGGGGGCGGTGCCGTCCCACAGGTTCTCGTATCCGGTCTGACGGTCCCAGTAGCCGAAGACCATGCCGCCGGAGGTGGGGCTGCAGCCGTGGTACCAGTTGTAGTCCGGCACGTCGGTGAGGTACACAGGTGTGTCCGCGGCCGCCCCGGCGCAGAGCGCCAGTCCGAGGACGATCAGGAGGGCGTTGCGCATCGCTAATCCCCAGGGTCTGACGTCAGGCGTCCGCTCTATGATATCTACGGCACAGTCTCCTGTAAAGGCAAAGAGCAAATTGAGAGTGAGCCTTGAGGCGGAGAATACCGGGAAGCGGCCGCGGGCGCCTGGCCCGGACGCAACCCGGCGCCCGTCAGGACAGGCCCTCAGTCACTGCCGGGGCGCATCAGGGACGGCGCGGCGGGAGGCTCGGGCAGCCGATAGACGGCCATCTCCGACGCCGCGCGCGCTTCCTCCAGGCCCTCGGTGTCCGCTATCAGGATTGCCTGCTCGCCGTCCGCAGCCACCCAGCCGCAGCCAGCCTCCCGCAGGATCGCCAGCCGTCGCTCCGGGGGGGTATCCTCGGCGAAGAACTGCGCGGCCATCTCGCGCTTGCGCTCCACGTCCACGGTGACGTGCCAGTGTCCCATGTGCACGTGGCGAGAGGCGTAGCGCGCCAGGAAGGTGCCGGTCCGGTGCGTGGTCATGAAGCGGGCCTCGGCGGGCGCGTGTGCCTCTATCCACTCGAAGGTCCGGACCCAGTCGCCGGGGATGACAGGCTCCTGTGTGGTTGACAGGCGTCCCAGCAGCGCGATGTCCGTGGGCAGCACACCCACCAGCAGCAGCGCGATGGCCCAGG
>JBNGDZ010000028.1:0-18444 GCA_049975765.1 Armatimonadota bacterium | reverse complement strand
GTTCTGTATCGCACTCGACCCCCGCGTCGCCGGTGCCCCTACGACGCCACCTCAGCGCGCTGGGGCCAGACGTGCACCAGCTTGTTGCTGCCCTTCTGCTCGAACTCGACGAATCCGTCGGCCTTGGCGAAGATCGTGTCATCGCCGCCGATGCCGACATTCCGGCCGGGCATGAACTTCGTGCCGCGCTGGCGCACGATGATCCCGCCGGCCTTCACCTGCTGGCCCTCAAAGCGCTTCGTGCCCAGGCGTTTGCTTCGCGAGTCCCGCCCATTGCGGGTGGAGCCCATTCCCTTCTTGTGCGCCATCTCTGCCATCTCCCCGTATGTAAGGATTGCGTGCTATCGGCGTCGTCCGCTCACCCGGCGATGTCCATGATCTCCAGCGCCGTGAAGTGCTGCCGGTGGCCGATCTTGCGGCGGTAGCGCTTCTTTGCGCGGAACTTCTGCACGATGATCTTCCGCTCGCGGCCCTGCTGGACCACGCGGGCCCTCACGCTGGCACCGTCCAGATACGGCCGGCCCACGCGCAGCCCGCTCTCCTCGTCGCGGATCGCCAGGACCCTGTCGAGCTCTATCTCCTCGCCGGTCTCGTTGGCCAGCCGATCCACCTTCACCGTCTGGTTCGGCTGCACCATGTGCTGCCGGCCACCGACCTCAACTATCGCGTACATGGGCTGCTCCTTCACTTGTTTCGCGACCACAAAGGCCAAAACAAACAGTCGACAGCGCGGAGGCCCGCGCCATCAACTGCCACACTTGTATACTACCGTATGACCGGACCGGGCGTCAAGGCCTCGATTCGCTGCCACACAGCCCGCACGTGGCCTGTGCAGAATGGCCCAGGCTCGCGAAAGCGCTCAGATCGGCCGCAAGTCAGGCACGGCCTCCTCTATCGAGGGCTGAAGACCGCCCGAAGAGACATACAGCATGCTTCGCTACGACTGCAAGACCGGCCTCACTGTGGCTGTGGTCTACAGCGATCGAGAAGTTCTCGTGTGATCTCCTGGAAGACGTCTGAGAAGTTGTGCAACTGCTGAGACCTGCCGGTCGTGAAGAACGCGTTCTCAACGTTCTTCCCCAGCTCGCCGACCGCTTCGCAGGCGCACGCCAGGTCCCCGTCCCCTGAGACGAGAATGGCGACGTCGTAGGTGTCAGTGGACGCGTGTCTGAGCATGTCCACCGCGATTTGGGTGTCAACGCCCTTCTCCACGAATGTACCCCCCCGGGGAACGAGGCGCCCCAAGATGAGGCGTACGTGGTGCTGCTGGCGTAAAGCGGAGAAGAACGCTTGCTGCCGCTCGTAGCGATCAGGGTCTACGTGTTGAAGAAGCGATACGTTGTAGTAGTAGACACGGACGAGCTTCCGTCCAGGGCCGGCAAGTTCGCGGCCCAGTGCTCCAAAGTCAATGTCCGTGTCCAAGCCGTTTGCTCGCAGACCATGGTAGAAGTTGCTGCCATCGACGAACACCATCACTCGCGAGCCGGGCATATTCGTTAGAGCCTCACACGTACAAAGAGCGAACCCGCGGTTGCACGCAACCGCGGGGAGCTAATACACTCGCCGTTGCACGCAATGGCGAGGAGCTTATACACCTGCATTATAAGGATCGGCGGCTCTCGTGTCAAGCTTTAGCGCGAAAGAACTCGGCCACCGCTGGCTGGCCTTCGTGACGGACGCCCGAACGCAGACACCCCGTGTGTTGGACCTGGCCGGAGCGGGTCAATCCCTCACTGAGGAGATTGCTTCGCCTCATCCACGCCCGCCGCCGTCTACTCCTCCTCCCCCAGCGCCTCCTCCAGCTCCCTCATGCGCCGCTCCAGGCGCGACTGGCGCAGCGCGTTGGTCAGGTCCCCGCGAGTGCGCTCCACCGCGCCGCGAGCCTGGTCGCTGCGGCCGCGGAGGCCCTTGGTGACGGCCTGGGGGTAGTCGAAGCTCATCAGCGTCTGATGGATCTCATCCATCATCTGCAGGTGCTTCTCGGCCTCGTCCACCTGGTCCTGCCGGATGAGGTCCAGCACGTGCCTGCGCAGCTCGCCCACGGCGTCGCCCAACCCGTTGAGCCAGTCGGCCGGATCGACGCCGATATCGTCGGGGCCGGGCAGATCGTCGCCCGCGATGAGAGCGAGGACCACCGCCGCCTCGGCGTACTCCCGCGCGGCGTCGCCCACGAATCCCGAGTAGCCGATCTCCGGGCTCGCGTGCACAGCCTCCATCATACGGTCGTGCAGCCTACGGGTCTCGCGCACCTGCTTCCACGCCCCGCCGAAGTCCCCGCGATGGACGGCCTTGATGGTCGCCGAGGCGGCCTGTACCACCTCACGCGACGTGGTGTACGCCTCCTCCCGGCGCTGGTGTATCTGCTGCAGGTGCTCGCGCGCCTGGTCCGCGAACTCATCTATCCGACCGAGCATTCCGCTGATCCCTCTCCCTGCGGCTCAGATCCCTGCGCTCCGCGCGATCTCGGCACCCCGCTCCAGCGCCTTCTCGTTGTCGGGCATGTGCCGGTGGTGCCGCTCGGGAAGCATCTCGCGCAGCGAGCGAGCCACGTCCTCGGCCGTCATGACTCCTGTGCCCGCCGCCCACGCGCCCAGCAGCGACATGTTCAGCGTGCGTTCGTTGCCGATCTCCGCCGCGATGTCATTCGCCGGGACCATCAGCACGCGGCAGTTGCCGCAGTCCGGGACCTCCGACACCAGTGAGCTGTTGATCACCACCAGCCCGCCGTCGGCAAGCCGGTCCACGAAATCCTGCACCGAGGTGGGATCCATGAGTATCATGGAGGTGGGGTGATCCGAGGTCGGACTGGCGACGCGACCGTCAGTGAGCACGATGGTGCAGGTGGAGCTGCCCCCGCGCACCTCGGGGCTGTAGATCGGGAACCACGAGACGTTGAGGCCGATCTCCATCCCGGCCCTCGCCACGAGCTGTCCGGCCAGGTTCACGCCCTGGCCGCCAATCCCCGCCATGAACAGCTCCTCACGCATCTGACTCCCCTCCCCCGCTCTCCTCGTCGGCGCGCCGATCCCGGAAGACCCTCAGCGGGTAGTAGTCGATCATGTTCTCCTCCACGTGTCTGATGGCCTCGACAGGACTCATCCCCCACCAGGTCGGGCAGATGCTGAGAAGCTCCACCAGCGAGAAGCCTGCGCCTGCCACCTGCGTCTCGAACGCCCGCAGGATGGAGCGCTTCGCGCTTCGGATGCGAGGGGGCGTCGTCAGCGCCTCGCGCGCCAGGTAGCCGACTCCCGGCAGCGTCGCCAGCAGCTCGCAGACGCGGATGGGGTAGCCGGCGGCCTCCACCGTGCGGCCGCCCGGCGATGTGGTGGTCTTCTGGCCCAGCAGCGTCGTCGGTGCCATCTGGCCCTGCGTCATCCCGAAGACAGCGTTGTTGATGAAGATGATGGTGATGCTCTCGCCGCGTGCGGCGGCATGGACAACCTCCGCCATGCCGATGGAGGCCAGGTCCCCGTCGCCCTGATAGGTGAACACTATCGCCTCCGGCTGCACCCGCTTGATGCCGGTGGCCACGGCGGGCCCTCGGCCGTGCGCGGCCTGCACCGCATCGGTGTCGAAGTACTCGTAGGCGTACACCGAGCACCCTACCGTCGCAATGGCAACCGTTCGGTCCCTGATTCCCAGCTCGTCGATGACCTCCGCCACCAGGCGATGCGCCGTCCCGTGCGTGCAGCCCGGGCAGTACCGCATCTCGACCTCGGTGAGCGCGTCCGGGTACGGATTGACCAGCGTCTCCTCAGCCATGCACTTGCACTCCTCGATGCCGGCGCCGCCGCGTCATACGCCGGCGGCTCCGACCCCTTGCGCCACGTCACGAACTCTCGCGACGACGTCGCTGACGCTGGGCATGTTACCACCGCTCCGGCCCAACAGGTGGACCGGACACCGCCCCTCGACCGCCAGCCTCACGTCCTCCACGAACTGCCCCATCGACAGCTCCACCACCAGGACGGCCTTCGCCCGCTCCGACCAGCTCCGAATGGGCGCGGTCGGGAACGGGAAGACTGTCTTGGGCCGGATCAGCCGCGTGGGGACGCCGGCGCCCTCGGCCTGCATGACGGCGCTCTCGCAGATTCTGGCCGAGATGCCGTAGGCACACAGCAGCACCTCCGGCTCCCCCGCGCCGAACTCATCCCAGTCGGTGATCTCCTCCGCCGCCTGCCGGTAGCGCTGTGCGATGCGCTCGTTGACGGCCTCCATGGCGTCGAAGTCCACCCAGAGGGAGTTGACGATGTTCCGCTCACGCTCCCGCGGGTCGTGCGGAGCCACCGTATAGTCGCGCTCGGGCGGCGGCAGCTCCCGGCGGGGGATGAGCGCGCACGGCTCCATCATGTTGGCCAGGATGGCGTCGGCCAGGACCATCACGGGGTTCCGGTAGCGATCGGCGATCTCGAAGGCCCCGGCGGTGAAGTCGTGCAGCTCCTGCACCGAGTAGGGCGTGAGCGTGATGCACCGCCCGTCGCCGTGACCGGCCCCGCGCGTGGCCAGCCAGTAGTCCGACTGCGCCGGCCCGATGTTCCCCAGGCCCGGTCCACCCCGCACCATGTTCACCAGCACGCAGGGCAGCTCCGAGCCCAGCATGTACGACAGGCCCTCCTGCATGAGAGCGATTCCGGGAGAGGAGGAGGTGGTCATCACACGCGCGCCGGCCGCGGCGGCCCCGTAGACCATGTTGATGGCCGCCACCTCGCTCTCGGCCTGCAGATACACCCCGCCGAGCTTGGGCAGCTCCGCCGACATATACTCCGGGATCTTGTTCTGTGGCGTGATGGGATAGCCGAAGAAGTGCCGGCAGCCGCCGGCGATGCCGCCCTCGGCGGTGGCCTCATTCCCGCTGATGAAGATCCGCTGTCGCTCCTCGCTCATCGGTACACCTCAATGCACACGCTCGGACATACCAGGGCGCAGATGCCGCACCCGGTGCACTGCTCCTCATCGTTCTGCTCCACGGGGTGATAGCCTCGCAGGTTGGTCTCATCGCTGACGCGGAGGCAGTTCTTGGGGCAGAATTCGACGCAGAGCATGCACTGCTTGCAGCGCTCCGCGTCGATCTTGACCTTGGGCATTGACATCCCTCTCTGCTGCGATCAGGCCGTCGTCGGCTGCGCCTGCGACCGGACGCGCTCGCGCGTTCGCGCGGCCTCCCGAAGCATCTCTGCCGCATGCTCTCGAGCGGTGCCCGCTGTGTCCGTCTCCCCCATCATCCGCGCGATCTCCGCGACCCGGGCATCCCCCGTCAGCTCCTCCACCTCGACGATCGTGCGGTCGCCCTCGATCCGCTTCGTAACCTGGATCTGACGGTCCGCGTGGCAGGCGATCTGCGGCAGGTGCGTGACGCACAGCACCTGGGCGTGCGCCGATACCGCCACCAGCTTCTCCGCCACCGCCAGGGCGGTCCGCCCCCCGATGTTGGTGTCGATCTCGTCGAAGACGATGGTCGGGACCTGGCTGCCTGCGGCGTTGATGGCCTTGAAGGTCAGCATCACCCGCGACAGCTCTCCGCCCGAGGCCACCTTCGACAGCGGCCGCAGCTTTTCACCGGGGTTGGCGCTGAGCATGAAGCGCACCCGGTCGATGCCGCCGGCGTCCGCGGCCCAGCGTCGCCCGTCGGCGTCGGGCAGGCCCTGCTCGTCGGCATCGGCCTCCACCATCACCCCGAACCGGGCCCGCTCCATTCCCAGCGGCCGCAGCTCCTCCTCCATCCGCTCGGCCAGCCGCGATGCGAGCTCCCGACGCGACTGTGAGAGCCGCTCCGCGCGCCTTCCGGCCTCCTGCTCCAGCTTTGCGATGCGCCGCTCCAGCTCCTCGGCGCTCTCCTCCGCGCCCTCCAGCGCCTCGATCTCCGCCTGGGCCTCGTCCCGATACCGCAGTATCTCCGCCGCGCTGTCGCCGTACTTGCGCTTCAGCCCCGCGATCAGGTTCAGCCGCGCCTCCACTTGCTCGATACGCTCAGGGTCCTCCTGCATCGTCTCCAGGTAGACCCGCATGGCCCGCGCGGATTCCTGGGCCCGGTCCACCGCATCTACCAGCGCACTGGCGGGGCCCGTCAGTTCCGGGTCGATCTCCGCCAGCTCCTCAGCCGTGTCCTGAGCCAGCCGGAGCTGCTGCAGGGCGCCCGCGGTCGCATCCCCCTCCAGCGCCCCGTAGGCGGTCACGATACCGTCCCGCAGCTTCTCGTAATGCATCAGCCGCTCGCGCTCAACCGCAAGCTCCTCGTCCTCCCCCGGCTCCAGCCCCGCCTCATCGATCTCGCCCACCTGGAAGCGCAGCAGGTCGAGCCGCTGAGCGCGCGTCCGCTCGTCCGTCGCGAGCTGCTCACGGCGGCGCCGGGCCTCCTGCAGCTCACGCCAGGCCTGCCGAAAGTCCTCGAACAGCTCCAGATGCTCCGGCCCCCCGAAGGCGTCCAGGAACCGTCGGTGGTTGCGCTCGTGGATCAGCGACTGATGCTCGTGCTGGCCGTGGATATCCGCCAGGTGCTCCCCGATCTCCCGCAGGGCGGCCATCGTGGAGGGCTCATCGTTGAGGCGGTAGTAGCTGCGGCCGGAGGCGATGGTGCGGCTGAGGGTCACGCCGGCGTCGTCAGCCGCGATCTCCGCTCGGTCGGCCGCGGCCCGCGCGGTCGGAGCGTCGGCCAGGTCAAAGACGGCCTCCACCCGGGCGCGCTCGGCGCCGCCCCGGATGGCCTCCGAGGTGACACGCTCGCCCAGTGCGGCGTTGAGGGCGTCCACGATGATCGACTTGCCGGCGCCGGTCTCGCCGGTCAGGGCGATCAGCCCCGACCCCAGCGTCATCTCAAGCTCGTCAATCAGCGCGAAGTTCTCGATTCTCAGCTCGCGCAGCATTCCATCTCGCCGTCCGGCCGTCGCGCAACGGATCGTGTTGTTCTGCTACCGGGCCTCGCCCCACCGCAGCTTGGTGTGCAGCCGGTCGTAGAACGTGCGCCGCCCGAGCTGCACCAGTCGCGCCCGGCACTGGGCGCGGGAGACCTCTACCTCGTCGCCGGCCCGCAGCTTCACCGTCTCCTGTCCGTCAACGGTCAGCGCCAGGTCCTCGTGTGGCGTCGGCAAGGGCTCCACCGTGACCACCAGGTCCGAATCCGATCGCACGACCAGCGGCCTGGTCGTGAGGGTATGCGGGCAGATCGCCGTCAGCAGCAGTGCCTCCACGTTCGGGTCAACGATCGGCCCGCCGGCCGAGAGGGAGTACGCGGTCGAGCCCGTGGGCGTCGCGATGATCAGCCCGTCGGCGGCGAAGTGGGCGACGTGCTGCCCGTCGACATCGACCCGCAGCCGCACAATGCGCCGGAAGCTGCCCGTCGCCAGCACCGCGTCGTTGAGCCCCATGAAATCCTCACACATCTCGCCCCCGCGCCGCAGGCAGACGCGGACCATCATGCGCTCCTCGACCTCGAACTCCCCGGCGAGCACCCGATCCATCTCCGAAAGCACCCGATCGGGCTCCTCCTCGGCCAGAAAGCCGAAGCCCCCCAGATCGACTCCCAGCAGCGGCACCCCGATCGGCGCCACCAGTCGGGCCGCCGACAGGAAGGTCCCGTCCCCGCCCATCACCAGCATCAGGTCCGGGCGGGCGGCCACGATGTCCTCGCAGGTCGCGCAGTCCAGCGAGCAGGCCTCCGCGAGCCTCTCAGCCACCACCACCTCGGCGCCCGCCTCCTGCAGCACAGCCACGGCCCTGCATGTGGCCTCCTTGGCGTGCGGCTTGTGCAGCGCGGTGATGATTCCCACTCGCCGGATCGGATTCGGCATCTCGGCCTCGCTATTGTGTCTCCGTCTCCTGCAGCTTCGACTCCAGGCGCTCCACGTTGCGCTTCGCCGGCGCGTAATCGGGCTGGATCTGCAGAACCTTGCGGTAGCTCTCCAGCGCCGCGTCCAGGTCGCCCTGCTTCTCCAGCGCCGCCCCCAGATTGTTGAGGGCATAGACGTAGTTGGGGTCGGCCTTCAGCGCGGCGCGGAAGTGCACGATGGCCTCAGTGAGATTGTCGCGCCTGTAGTAGATGAGACCGGCGTTGTTGTGCGCCTCGAGATTCTGTGGCTCAAGCTCCAGGGTGCGGGAGTACTCCTGCAGCGCCTTCTCGAACTCCCCTCGCTCGTAGTAGAGGTTGGCCAGCCCGCAGTGCGCCGCGGCCGTCTCCGGGAAGCGGCTGACCAGGTCCTGCCACTGCGCCAACGCCTCGTCCTTCTTCCCGGCCTTCTCCAGAGCCAGCGCGAGGTTCAGGTGCGACACCTTCAGGTCCGGGTTCGCGGCGATGGCCTGGCGGAAGTACCCGGCCGCCTCCTCCGCCTTGTCCTGCTCGTAGAGGGCCCAGCCGAGGTTGTTGAGGGTGTTGGCGTCGTACGGCCGGATCTTGAGCGCCTCACCGTAGGCCTCGGCAGCCCGTGCGTAGTCACCCATCGCGGCGTGGGCCAGGCCCATGTTGTAGCGCGCCGCAAAGCTGGTGTTGTCCAGCTCCGCCGCGGTCTGCCAGTGCTCAACTGCCTCCGCGTAATTGCCCGCGTTGTAGAGCGCCAGCCCCAGGCCCACGTGCGCCTCCACGATCTCCGGATCGCTGCCCAGAGCGGCCTGGTAGGCGTTCGTGGCCGCCTCAGTGTTCCCGGCCTTCACGTACAGGGTCCCCAGCACCGTCAGCACCGACGGATCATCGGGGTTGATCTTGCGTGCGGCCTCGAACTCCCTGATGGCCTTTTCGGTGTCGCCCACCTTGCGCAGGGCGTGGCCGAACGAGACGTGCGTCTCGAAGTCGTTGGGGGCAATGTCCAGAGCGCGGTTATAGGCGTTAAACGCCTTCTCGTACTGCTCCTGCCGCGCATAGAGGTTCCCCAGGTTGTACTGGGCGTCCAGGTACTGGGGGTCCTTCTCCAGGGCCTTCAAATACATCTCTTCGGCCTGCGCCATCTCGCCGGCAGCCAGGTAGGCGTTGCCGAGATTGTTGTAGCTCACCGCGTACTCCGGGTCCAGCTCGATCGCCCTGGTGAGGTGCTCGATGGCCGCCTCGGTCTCGCCGAGCTTCAGTGACACCAAGCCCAGCCAACACAGGATGGTGGGGTCATCAGGACGCGTCTCCAGCGCCGCCGTGAAGGCGTCACGAGCCTCCTCAAGCCGGTCCTGCTCGTAGTGCGCCACGCCCTCTCTGAACTGCACGACCCCCGGGTCTTCCTCCTGGGCCCATCCGCAGCAGCAGGCGGCGGCCACCGCCGCCACAGCCAGAAGTGCGCACCAGCGCCTCGCCCTGCCGGTATCCATCTCGCGACCACTCCCTGTCACGCGCTTGCCATGGGGCCTTTGGCGCCCCGGGATAGCTCCAAGTTACCATCATTGGCGTCGATGAGGTCCCTGGCCGCTGCGGCGATCCCCTCCGCCGTCAGGGACCACTGCACCAGCAGTGTCTCGCGGTCGCCGGCCTCCACGAACTGGTCGCCGATGCCCAGCGTGGCGACCCGGACGCCGCTGAGGCCGCGCGCTGACAGCAGCTCCAGCACCGCCGAGCCGAAGCCGCCAGCCAGCACGCCCTCCTCGACGGTCACAAGCCGCCCAGTGCGTTCGGCCAACTCCTGGATCAGGCCGTCATCGAGGGGCTTGACGAAGCGGGCGTTCACCACCGCGGCCTCGATGCCATCCGCGGCCAGCGCTTCAGCCGCCTCCACCGCGCGGTGGGCCATCGGCCCCACCGCCAGGATCGCCAGGTCGCTCCCCTCGCGCATGACCTCGGCCCTGCCGATCTCCAGCTTCTCCGGCTCGCGGCCAAGCTCGATGCCCTCTCCCTCCCCGCGCGGATAGCGCAGGCTCGCCGGCGAGTCCAGCGCCAGGGCCGTGACCAGCATGTCTCGCAGCTCGGCCTCATCGCGCGGAGCCATCACGGTCATCCCGGGGATGTGCCGCATGTAGGCCAGATCAAAGACCCCGTGATGCGTCGGGCCGTCGCCGGCCACCAGCCCGCCGCGATCCAGTGCGAAGACCACCGGCAGGTTCTGCAGGCAGACGTCGTGGATGATCTGGTCGTACGCCCGCTGCAGGAAGGTGGAGTAGACCGCCACCACCGGCTTCATTCCCGCCGCCGCCAGCCCCGCTCCGAAGGTCACCGCGTGCTCCTCGGCCAGCCCCACGTCGTAGGTGCGGCTGGGGTAGCGGCGATTGAAGGCCTCCACGCCGGTGCCGTCGAGCATCGCCGCCGTGATGGCGACGATCCTCTCGTCATCGCCCGCGAGCTGGCACAGCGTCTCCCCGAACACCGCGCTGTAGGTGGGCGCCTCTCGTTCGCGCTGCGGCCGGCCGGTCTCCACGTCAAAGGGCGGCGCGCTGTGGAAGCTCCGCGGATCCTCCTCGGCCGGCGCGTAGCCCTTGCCCTTCGTGGTCACCACATGGACCAGCACGGGTCCCGGCAGGCGCACCGACTGCTCCAGTATCTCCATCAGGTCCAGGATGTCGTGCCCGTCGATGGGCCCCAGGTAGGTGAAGCCGAGGTACTCGAAGAGCATCCCCGGAATCACCATACCCTTCACGCCGTCCCGGAAGCGATCCATGGCAAGCACCATGGACTGGCCCATGGGCAGTCGCTCGAAGATCCTGTCCAGATCCTCCCGAGCGCGGCGGATCGTCGGCGTGACGTTCGCACGCAGCAATGCCAGATGCCCCGATAGCGCACCGACGTTGCGCGCGATGCTCATCTCGTTGTCGTTGAGCACCACCGTCATGTCCGCGCCCAGGTGACCGACCGCATTGAGCCCCTCGAAGGCCAGCCCGCCGGTCAGCGCCCCGTCCCCGATGACCGCCACGATCCGCTCGTCTGAGCCACGCAGGTCGCGGGCCTTGGCGAAGCCCAGTGCTGCCGAGATCGACGTGCTGCCGTGCCCGGCGCCGAACTGGTCGTGCTCACTCTCATCGCGCTTGGTGAACCCCGCCAGCCCCCCGTGCTGGCGCAAGGTGTCGAAATCATCCTGTCGTCCTGTCAGGATCTTGTGCGTGTAGCACTGGTGGCTGACGTCCCAGACGATCTTGTCCCTGGGGCTCTCCAGCACCGCGTGCAACGCCAGCGTAAGCTCCACCACGCCCAGGTTCGACGCCAAGTGTCCGCCTGTCCTGGACACCGCCCCGATGATGTGCTGTCGTATCTGTCCCGCCAGCGCCTCCAGCTCCGAGGCCCGGAGGCCCTTGAGGTCCGCCGGCGACTGAATGTCCTCAATCCTCACTGCCATCAGCATCACCGGCCGCGAACGGCTCGGTGCCACCCTCCTCATCAACAAGCTGCTCGATTCTCGTCTCCGCCTCCGTCAACAGCCGCGTGCAGTGCCGCCGCAGAGCCATGGCGCGCTCGAAGCGATCCAGCATACGCTCCAACTCCACCTGCCCGCTCTCCAGCTCCGCCACGATCTCCTCCAACTCCCCCAGCGCCTCCTCGAACCCGAGCTGCTCGATGTCGCGATCCTCATCAGCCATCGGTTCAGCTCTCCGTCCGCGCATCGGTGTCGGTCACGCGGGCCGCGATCTCGCCATCGGCGACCGACACGTGTATGCCATCTTCAGCCGAGACCTGCCTGATGCTTCGTACAAGCCGCCGGTCCTCATCTCGCCACACCAGGGCATAGCCGCGCCGCACGACTCCGGCCGGGTCCAGCGCTCGCAGCGATGCCCCCGCCGAATCCAGCCGGTGCTGAAGACTCCCCAAGCGGCCCCGACAGGCCTCTCGCGCCCGTCTTCCCGCCTCCACGATCCGGCTGCGGCGCCGATCCAGCACCATCAGCCGCCGCCGGACCCTGGGATCCAGCGTGCGCAGCGTCAGCGCGGACTCCGCCAGCCTCCCGCGCAGGCGCTCAATCCCCACGTCTGCCGACCGCACCAGGCGCATACCCGCCTCGTCCAGCCGCTGCCAGCGCGCCTCCACCACGCTGGCCGGCCGGCACAGCACCGGCCTCTCGCACAGCGCCGTAAGCCGGGCCCCGCCGAGCCTCACACGCTCCCGCAGCGCCGTGCACACCCGCTGGCCGAGGCGATCCAGCGCAGCCGCCAGGTCGCGCACGTCCGGAACCGCCAGCTCCCCGGCCGCCGAGGGCGTCGGCGCCCGGAGGTCCGCCACCTCGTCGCACAGCGACACGTCCGTCTCGTGTCCCACCGCGCTGATCACGGGCACGGGGCAGGCGAAGACGGCGCGCACCACTCGCTCATCGTAGAACGCCCACAGGTCCTCCAGCGATCCGCCGCCGCGCCCGATGATGACCACGTCGGGCCGGCAGACCTCTGCCGCCAGCCGCAGCCCCCGCACGAGGCTCTCCGGCGCGTCCTCGCCCTGCACCACCGCCGGCACCACGGTAATCTCCGCCGGCGGATAGCGCCGGGAGATAACGTTGATCATATCGCCCACCGCCGCCCCCGTCGGCGAGGTCACCAGCGCGATGCGGCGCGGAAGCGGCGGGATGGGCCGCTTCCGCGACGGCTCGAAGAGCCCCTCCGCCTCCAGCTTCGCCCGCAGCTTCGCGATCGCCTCGGCGAGCTCACCCGCCCCGCCCGGCCGCATGGCCCGCACTATAAGCTGGTACTCCCCACGCGGCTCGTAAACCGTCACGTTCCCGTGGGCGAGCACCCGCTGGCCATCCTCGGGGTCAAACCCCAGCCGGCAGGCATCCCCCCGAAAGCAGACGCAGCGAAGCTGGCTGCCCTCGTCCTTGAGCGAGAAGTAGAGGTGACCGGAGCTGGGCCGGGCGAGATTGGAGATCTCACCGTGAACGGACACCTGAGCCAGCAGCTCATCGCGGTCGATGAGCTGCTTGACGTAGGCTGTCAGCTCGGAGACCGAGAGCGACGGCCGCGCCGGATCCGGGCGCTCAGCCACGCTCGCTCACGCCTTCTCCGAGACGAGGCCCTTCTCCCGCGCGAGGCTGGCCAGTACGCCGTTGACGAACTTCCCCGACGCCGGTGTGCCGTAGAGCTTCGCCAGCTCCACCGCCTCATTGAAGGCCACGCTTACCGGCGTCTCGGGGACGCCCAACAGCTCTGCGGCCGCCACTCGCAGCACGTTCCGGTCCGTGGCCGGCATGCGCTCGAGAGTCCAGTCGTGGGCGAGGCGCTCGATGTGCCCGTCGATCTCCTCCGCCCGCGTGAAGTACGCCTCCGTCAGCCGGACGGCGAACTCCTCGATCTCGGGTCGGAGCTTGCGCCGCTCCTCAGGCGCCATCCCCCAGGTCTCCGCCAGCACATCCATCGTCTCCCCCAGCCGGGATACCGCATTCCCGGCGCCGAGGTGACGAAGGTCGGCCTGAAACAGAACGGACAGCGCCAACTCACGCCCTCGCCGTCGTGCGCCCTCAGCCACCACGACACCTCGTCACGCGAAGATCCGTCCGAACAGCCATGCGCCCAGACCGCCGACGATGGTCAGAACCGCCGCCAGCAGAAACCACGGGAAGCCCTTCACCATCCACACCACGGCCAAGGCGAGCCCGAAGGCGCTCCCCGCGGTACACCTCCAGAAGTCGCGGTTGCTGTCCTCCACCATCAACGTCCACCTCCCTGATCGATAGGCAGCCGTCGCTGAATGAACTGCGTGGTCACGTCGCCCTGCCGGAAGTAGGCATTGCCCAGGACCCGCAGGTGGTAGGGAATCGTGGTCTTCACGCCCTCGATGCGCATCCCCCTTAGCGCCGCTCGCATCCGCTCGATGCACCTTTCGCGATTCTCGTCCCAGGTAATGACCTTCGCGATCATCGGGTCGTAGTGGGTGGACACCACCGAGCCGGTGCTCACGCCACTGTCGATGCGGATCCCCGGCCCGCTGGGCATCTCCCAGGCGGTGATGGTCCCCGGCGAGGGAATGAAGCCCCGGTCGCCGTCGGCGGCCAGGATGCGGCACTCGATGGTGTGGCCCTCGAACCAGATGCCGCCCTGCTCGTGGCGCAGCCGCTCCCCAGCCGCGATACGGATCTGCTCCCGCACGATGTCGATCCCGGTCAGCATCTCCGTGACCGGGTGCTCCACCTGGATGCGCGCGTTCATCTCGATGAAGTAGAACCGCCCGCGGGCGTCCAGCAGGAACTCCACCGTCCCGGCATTGGTATACCCGGCGGCCTGGGCCGCCCGGATCGCCGCCTCGCCCATCCGGCGCCGCAGCGTGCTGCTCACTGCCGGGCAGGGCGACTCCTCGAGGAGCTTCTGATGCCGGTGCTGGATGGAGCAGTCGCGCTCGCCCAGGTGGATGTAGTTGCCCTGCGCGTCGGCGAGAATCTGCACCTCCACATGGCGCAGGTCCTCCATGTACTTCTCGATGTAAAGGTCGCCGTTGCCGAAGGCGCTGCGGGCCTCCGATGCCGCCCGCTCGACGGCCTCCTTCATCTGCTCATCGTTGTGGATGATTCGGATGCCGCGGCCCCCCCCACCCCCTGCGGCCTTCACCATCACCGGATAGCCCAGGTCGCGGGCCACATCCCGCGCGTCGTCGGCATTCCGGATGCCGTCCAAGCTCCCGGGCACCACCGGAACGCCGGCCTCCCGCATGGTATTACGGGCCTCCGACTTGTTGCCCACCCGCGCGATGGCCTCGGCGGTGGGGCCGATGAAGGTCAGCTTGCAGCTCTCAGTGGCCTCGGCGAAGTTGGGGTCTTCCGAGAGGTTCCCGTAGCCGGGATGGATGGCGTCGGCGCCGGTGATGACCGCCGCGCTGAGGATGTTGGCGGAGTTGAGGTAGCTGTCGGTGTTGGGCGGAGCGCCGATGCAGATGGCCTCGTCGGCCATCCGCACGTGCAGCGCGTCCCTGTCGGCCTCCGAGTACACGGCCACCGTGGCGACCCCAAGCTCGCGGCACGACTGGATCACCCGGCAGGCGATCTCACCGCGGTTGGCCACCAGGACCTTGTCAAACATGCGCTCCGCTCCGTCCGTCCGCCGCGTGCTGCCGCGGACGCTCTCCTACAGATTCTCGTGCCCGGGCGTGGTGCAGTGGATCTTCCCGGTCTCCGGGTCGTAGACGTACGGCTTGCCGCTGACCGGGCAGGTGCCGATGCTGCCCTGCTCCCCCGGATTGAACTTCCTGGGATACTCCCCGTTCTCGATCACATACATCTGAATGAGCTGGCGGCACTGGTTCAGGTTGCTGGCGCACTGTGCGGTCTTGGCCTTCTCGATGGACCGCGCAGGGATCGACCTCTCCTGCTGCTGCTGCTCGCCCTCCTCCCCGCGGCCGCTGAGCCCGTAGTAGCCCACCGCGAGCAGGCCGATGATGACGATGACGAGAAGGATCTCGACCAGCGCGAAGCCCGTCCGTACGCGCTGCCGGCCCCCACCCATGGCCCTACGCCTCCTCGACCCGGATCCCGAACAGCCGATCCCCGTACTGCACCCCCTCTCCGTCGTCAATGAGGACCTCCGTGACCTCGCCGTCATACGGCGAGACGACGTCGGTGAGCTTCCGCAGCGCCTCGATGGTCCCGATGACCTGCCCCGCTGAGACCTCGTCGCCCACCTGCACGATGGGCGGCTCGTCCGGGGCCCGGCCACGGTGGAACAGACCCACCAGCCCCGCCGTCACGTACTCAATGCGAGCGCCGGACTCGGCCGCCGCCTCCTCGGGCTCAGTGGCATCCCGCGGAGCCTCCAGCGTCTCCTGACCCTCGGCCTCAAGAGCGGAAGGCACCTCCCGGGCGGAAGGCTTTCGGCTGACGCGGATCAGGGTCTCGCCGTCTTCGATCTCGATCTCGCCCGCGTCCGAGTCTGCCAGCAGATCGATCACGCGCTCTACGGCTTCCCTGTCGATCCGCATCCGCTCTACCTCTCAGCCCTCCACGCGGCCCACGTACTCCCCGGTCTCGGTGTCCACCCGCACCAGGTCCCCCGTCTCCACGAACAGTGGCACCTGCACCGTGGGCCCGCCCTCGATGGTCGCCGGCTTGCTGCCCCCCTGGGCGGTGTCGCCGCGCAGTCCCGGGTCCGTCTGCACCACCCGGCGATCGACGGTCTTGCCGATCTCCATCCCCACGATCTTGCCCTGGTAGAGGGCGAACTGCACCGTCTCGCCCTCCTTGAGCCACTTGGTGTTCTCCCCGAGAACGTCGCGGGTCAACTCCCGCTGCTCAAAGCTCTCCATGTCCATGAACACATAGGTGTCGCCGGTGGTGTACAGGTACTGGAAGTCCCTGCGATCCACGTGGGCCGTCTCAACGTCCTCGTTGGAGCGGAAGGTCTTCTGAAAGACCTCACCGGTCTCGACGTCGCGGAGCCTGGTCCGAACGATGGCGTCCCCGCGGCCCTGCTTGTGGTGATCGGCCTGCATCACCTGCAG
The DNA here is from genome assembly GCA_049975765.1 of Armatimonadota bacterium. Classification (GTDB taxonomy): domain Bacteria; phylum Armatimonadota; class Zipacnadia; order Zipacnadales; family UBA5352; genus JAYENL01. The sequence goes on along the minus strand of JBNGDZ010000028.1, from coordinate 2,147 downwards.
CACGCGGCCGTCAAGCTCTATCGTCAGCCCCGGCTTGAAATCGTTGGGTGTAACCAAACGTCTGACCTCCCTGCTATCAAGCCCCCCTGCGACCGGCCGCGGCCTCTGCGCCCGCCCCGCAGGGGTGAGTGACAGGATACGGCATTCCCCCTCAAAAGTCAAAGGTCGAAGGGAGCGGTGGTTATGGCCCGTCCGCCCTCCTCAGTGACCAGCACCAGCTCCTCCAAGCGCACCCCGCCCCAGCCCTCGATGTAGACCCCCGGCTCGATGGTCACCACCATGCCGGGGCGAATGGTGTCCTCGCTCCTCTCGCTCAGCCGCGGCAGCTCGTGCACCTCCAGCCCCACCCCGTGACCGAGACCGTGCGTGAAGTGCTCGGCCAGCTCGCGATCCTCCAGCACCTCGCGCGCGATCGCGTCCGCCTCCCTCCCTGTCATGCCCGGCTCCAAAGCCGCCAGCGCCGCCTGCTGAGCCTCCCGGACCGCCTTCCACACCTCCCGCTGGCGGTCATCGACACCATCGACGATGACCGTCCTCGTGCAGTCCGAGCAGTAGCCCTCCGACACGGCCCCCCAATCCACCACGACCATATCGCCCTGCTGAATCTCCCGCGAGCCTGGGCGAGCGTGCGGCTTGGCTCCATTGGTGCCGGTCGCCACGATGGTCTCGAACGCCGCCCGCTCGGCACCACCAAGCACCATGAGACGCTCCAGCTCCAGCGCCAGCCCGCGCTCGGTCGCCCCCGGCTGCAGCTTTTCCCGCCACTTCTCGAAGGCCGCGTCCGCCACGCCCGCCGCCCGCCGGATCAGTGCGATCTCGCTCTCGTCCTTCACCGCTCGCAACCGCTTGATCTCATCCTCGCAGGGCTCAAGCTCCACGCCGTCGAGCTTGCCGGAGAGCGTCTCGAAGCTGGCGTAGCTCAGATGCGTGGCCTCGAAGCCGACGCGCCGGTGCTCCCCGGACTCCAGCCGCGCAATGGCCTGCTGGAGGTGGTTCCCATCCGTGGCGCTCTCCACGTCCGGGGCCTCCTCGGCGGCCTGCACCGCGTAGCGGCTGTCGCTGCACAGCAGCGCCCCGTCATCCACCACCAGCAGCCCCTCGCCCGAGAACCCCGTGAGGTAGCGCACGTTCGGCGCCGAGGACACCAGCAGTGCGTCAAGGCCCTGGCCCTCCATCCACTGCCGCACGGCCGCCATCCGCTCCCCGCTCATTGCCCCGCCTCCACGAGCGCCACGATCCCCCGCACGGCGAGCAGATAGCTCTCCGCTCCCAGGCCCCCGATGACCCCCTCGCAGGCCGGTGCGGTCATCGACCGGTGCCGCCAGTCCTCCCGGGCGAGAATGTTGCTCAGATGCACCTCGATCGCCGGGATAGGCACGGCCTTGATAGCATCGTGGATGGCCACGGAGGTGTGGGTGTAGCCGGCAGGGTTGATGACGATCCCGTCCGCCTCGCAGCCCGCCTGGTGGATGGCGTCGATGACGTCGCCCTCACAGTTGTGCTGGCAGATCGTCACCTCAATCTCGAGCTCCGCGGCCAGCTCCCCGATACGCCGGTCGATCTCCTCCAGGGTCACGGTGCCGTAGACATCTGGCTCCCGCACACCGAGCAGATTCAGGTTCGGACCGTGGATCACCGCCACCATCATGGCGCATCCCGCCTGTCGGCGCGTCGCTGGATCCTGCGTATGCCCGCCTCGGCCTCGGCTTTCACCCGCTCGGCCTCCCGCACCTCCCGTTCGTCCCAGGTTCCCAGCGCCCGGCGGATCTCCTCGCGCTCCCGATGCAGGCGGGCGAACTCCTCCGCCAGCTCCGCGGCCCGCTGATAGTAGTCTCGCGCGGCCTCCAGCTCCCCCTCCCTCTCGGCCTCCCGGCCCAGCGCCACCCAGCCGTGCGCGTAGGAGAAGTCGGTGACCTCGTCCACGGCCTCATACCGCCCCACCGGTGACTGGTACACCTCCTCCAGCGCCCGCCACGTCTCCAGCGCCTCCGCGTGCGTCCGGTGCGTCTCCTGGAGCTGAGCCAGCGTCACGAGGGCGCGCGGGTAGTTGGGATGCACCTCGATGGCCTCGCGCGCCGCCCGCAGTGCCGATTCCTCGTCCCCGATCGCCTCATACAGCCACGCCAGGCCCAGGTAGTTCCCGGCGC
>JBNGDZ010000027.1:18054-18536 GCA_049975765.1 Armatimonadota bacterium | reverse complement strand
TGTCGGGGTTGTCCCAGAGGCGCGTCTGCCCCTTCTCGCCCCACTCCCAGCGCGGGTCGGCGTTTGCCTCCACCCAGCAGATCAGCGGGATGCCGGCCTCGAGCGCCGCACGCCGATGCGCCTCCAGCCGCCCGAAGTGGTGGGCGGGGTTCCACCACCACTGGTAGTAGTCATAGCTGAGCACACGAGGATGCACGGCGCCGATGTAGGCGTCCAGGTCGTGCCAGGCCATAAGGTTCACGTAGGCCGGGTGGTCGGGGTCGGCCTCGTGGAAGGCGCATACCCTGTCCGCGACCGACGGCGGCTCCTTGGGCTCATCCTGCACGAACCAGCCCCAGACGGCGGGATGGTCGCGCAGAGCGCGGGCCTGCTCCGGCGTCACGTCCCTCACGATCACCCGCAGGCCGTGCTGATCGCACAGGTCCAGGTGCTCGGCCGGGCACATGACGGTGTTGAAGCCGGCGTCGGCGACCGCGCGGGCC
>JBNGDZ010000027.1:3081-18044 GCA_049975765.1 Armatimonadota bacterium | reverse complement strand
GGCCAGCTCCGGGCTGTGCGGACAGCCCCAGACGGAGATCATGAACTCCTCGGGCTCCCACTGGCCGAGGCACGGAGCCGCGGCCGCCATAGCGACGGCGATGACCGCGAGCATCGACTGCCGGCTGACGCGATTCACGGTGCGCACCTCCCTACCTCTCCAGCGGCAGGCCGTCAACGCTCGGCTCAGCCCCGTCCGCGACCAGCCATGCCGCCGGCTCGCCCCCCTCGAATACCAGCACGGCCGCCGCGCCGTCCAGCGTCACGTCCCCGAAGCTGGCGCCGCCCAGCGCAGAACGTGGTTCCCCGCGGCCTCGATGACCTGCGCCTGGGCGCCCAGGTCAGGCGGCTCGCCCTCGAAATCCTCGATGAGGCGCACCTGGGGTGCGGCGCTGACGGTGGCACACAGAGCCAGCGCGACCAGATGAACACAGGTATGGCGGGCCGACATGAATGGCATCCTCCCTCAGCCGGCGTGCGGGCCCGTCGTTCAATCGCTGCCCTCCTGGTCGAAGTGCTTTTCACCCTTCCATAGCTTACCACGTTCCAGCGTCAGAAGACTATCGATGGCGCGCTCGGGCTCGCTCTGCGGCAGTGGAATGATCTCGACGCGACGCCCGTAGAGCATCAGCGCCATGGCCTCGAGGTCGTCGATGTGACCCGGCACGCCCCGGATGCCGATGCGCTGGCCGGGGCGGGGATCGGACAGCATCCGCGGAAGCTCTCGCGCGATGGCCCTCCGGACGTGGCTGTCGCGCAGCCGGCTGCGGGTGAAGACTCCCAGCGGGAGCAGATTCGCGGCCAGCACGAGCGCCGCCACGGCCGTGATGGCCAGGCCGCGCCCGGGCCAGCGCCGAGCCGCCGACGCCACCGCCATGCCGAAGAGCAGTGCCAGGCCCACGGACGGCAGGTAGAGATACCGGGGCGCGCGGGCGTACTCATAGACGAAGGGCGCCGTCGGCACAAAGGCCAGATACATCCAGGCCACCGCGAAGCGGACGCGATCCGGGCCCCGGACCAGAAGATAGACCGACGCCGCCGCCAGCAGCCCGATGAGCGCGCGAGAGCCGAAGACCGCGACGGGCACGATCCCGGGGGTCAGCACCCGGGCGAGCAGCGCCCGATAGTTCTCGAAGGCCATGTCGGGGACGATCATCTGCGGGACGCATGCGGCCAGGTTCACGAGCACGTGCGGGCCGATGCTGTAGAGCTCGCCACCCGCCGGCACGACCTCTCGCCACACGCCGACGGAGAGCCTCAACGCGACGTATATGGCCAGGGGCAGCCCCGCGAGCACCACGAGGAGCGGCCCCCGTGAGCCGGCGCGCGGCAGCGGCAGCAGCACCTCCGCGGCCGGGATGAGGGCGAAGACCGCCAGGCCGCTCTCCTTGAACAGGGGCGCCAGCGCCGCCAACGACAGCGCCAGCAGCCGCATGTCGCCGCGCCGCCTCGCGGCGATCCAGCAGCCCACGGCCCCGATTGCGAGTCCGGCCGCGGGCAGGTGCACGGTGGCGGCGATCCATCCCACGGCCTCGTGGTGAACGAAGTGCAGCGCAAAGAACGCGCCGGCCCACCCCGCAGCCAGGCGCGAGCCAGTGACCACCAGGCACAGCCATGCCACCACCACCGCGGTAAGCGCGTGGATGGTCGTGAAGAACACGCGGTAGGGGACCGGATCCCGCCCCGCCGCCTGATGGAGCGTGTGGTACAGGAGGTTGTACGCCGGGGTGAAGCCGGCGAAGTGCCACAGTGACCGGCGGCCTTCCTCCCACTCCTGGGCCACGTGCTGCCAGTTGAAGTCGTCGTGCCGCCAGTATGCCGGCAGCATGGAGGCGAAGGCCGCCCACGCCATCACGAAGACCAGCAGCGCCGCAACCGGCTGAAGCCGCATGCGGCTCGCGACGATGCCCGGACCCTCCAGGGGTGTCATGGCTCATCGCCATGTTCGCGCGGACGGGAGCCGGTTCCTTCGTCCGTGGAGGTTCCGGCGGAGAGGGCTCGAAAGAGCGTCCAGAGGGGAACGTCATGCAGAGAGGACGATTTGATGCAGCAGGCGTGGACGGTACTGGGCGCGATCGCTGTGATGGCAGTGGGGATGGGTGCGGTGATGGCGGACGGTGAGGCGGCGAACGCGGCCCCGCGCACCATCTCACCGTGGTTCATCTACCAGGGCGAGGCCAGCATCGAGGCCCTCAGGCCGCACGCGGACGCCGTCAGCTCCATCAGCGTCTGCGGCGGCTGCCCGCCGGAGTTCGTGCAGCAGTGTCACGACCTGGGGATCTCCGCGCTCCTGCTGGTCGGCGGGCACGACGGGGCGCTCTTCGACACACCCGAGCGCAGGCGGGAGCTGATCGAGGGCTACCTCGCCCGCTGCCGCGAGACGGGAGCAGACGGCATCGACTTGGACTTCGAGAGCCTCGACAGCCGCTACAGAGACAGCTACAGCGCCCTGCTGCGGGAGGCGGCCGAGGCGCTGCACGCGGACGGCCTGACGCTGAGCATGTGCGTGAGCTACATCATGAGCACCTGGCGCACGGCCGATGTCGAGGCGCAGCCCGGGGGCGCTCAGATCGACGGGGGCTGGTTCGATCCGGCGGTCATCGGTCAGACCTGTGACATGGTCCGGGTGATGTGCTACGACATGCACAGCGTGTCGGGCGAAAGCGTCGGGCCCGTGAGCACCCGGCCATGGGCGCGAGACGCCATGCGCTTCTGGATGCAGCACGTCCCGCGGGAGAGGCTGGTCATGGGCCTGCCGACCTACAGCCGCGACTTCGCGCTGACCGCCGAGCGGCGCGCGGACTCCCTCTACTTGCCGGAGCCGGAGCTGCCGGAGGGCACGGACGTGCGCCGGGTGTGGCTGCCGTACGAGGAGATCCACCAGTACCGCTACCTGGACGCCGATGCAGTCGCGCACCTCTTCTATGCCAGCGACGCCGCGAGCACGCGTGCGCATCTGCAGACCGCCGCCGAGCTGGGCATCGACACAATCGCCTTCTGGCACTACGGCGCGGTGACAGCCGAGGAGTGGGCGGCGGTCGAGGAGTGGCTGCAGCCCGACGGGCGAGAGGAGGCGCCGGAATGATCGTCAACATGCACGAGCATCCCGGCCCGCATGCCGAGCAACACCAGGCCGAGGAGGGCATCGACGTCTCGGTGCTGCTTCCCGTCGGCGACGTGAACCAGCCGGTGGCCATCGAGCAGGCCCGGGAGCATCCGGATCGGTTCGTGGCCTTCATCTGGCCGGGCTATGCCGAGGAGTGGGACCACGCCGCCGAGGTAGTGGCGCGGCACTCGGACGAGTTCGGCTGCCGGGGCGTGAAGTTCCAGCCGCTGCTGCAGCACGGGTATCCGGACGATGAGCGGCTCTACCCGATGTATGAGGCGTGCGTGGACCGCGACCTGATCGTGCTGTGGCACTGCGGGATCGTGGACTTCGACCAGGAGTTCGGTCGCCCGCACCTATCGCGCTATGGCAACTCCGTCCCGGGCGTGGACCGGGTGGCAGCCGACTTTCCGGAGCTGAGGCTGGTGATCGCACACCTGGGCGGCAATTTCATCTACGAGGCCTGTGTGGTCGCCGGCAAGCACGAGAATGTGTGGCTGGACACGGCGTATCTTGCGTGGTACGCGCCGCGCCTGTTCCCGCCGGCCACACCGGAGGCGATGATCGAGCACGCCGCGCGCGTGGCGGGCCCCGAGCGCGTGCTCTACGGCTACGAGGGCGTCTCGCCCGAGGTGGTGCGGCGGACGGAGCTCGATGACCAGGCGCAAGCGGCGATTCTGGGAGGGAACGCCGCCCGCCTGCTGGACCTGCCGGCGGGGGAAGCGGGGTGAACGGCGCGGGCGGCAGGAAGCATGCGCGGCTACCCTATGCGCCGCAGGACCATCCACCACTGCGCGTCGAGACCCTCGGGGGTGACCTCCTCAAGCGGGATGGACAGTGACGGGATGAGCCTCCTCGCCAGCGGGATCATGTCGTTGAACAGCCGGCCGGGAAACCAGTCGAGGCCGAGGTGGTGCTTCGAGGTCCAGTGATCGAAGCACATGGGCGCACCGGGCCTCAGGACCCGCGCACACCCCTGCAGAACCGCGCGCAGCTCCGGCAGGCCGACGGACTGGAGGCCATCCTTTTCGTGCTGCTGCGCCATCCACTCGATCATCTGCCGCTCAGTGGGCCACCAGTCGATGCCGCGCGTGTCCATCCCCTGCGTGGCGGCCACCGCGGTCTGAAGGATGTCGTTGACCGCATGGTGCAGGCAGACGCAGTCGAACGAGGCCGGCTCGAAGTGGTCGGAGAGGTTGCGCGCGTCATCCTCGATGATCTCAACCTGAAGATCGAGGTCGGCGGCGCGCCGGGCAAGCTCGGCGGCCAGGCCGCGGTTGAGGTTGACGGTGACGTATGAGGCCCGCGCGCCATAGATCGCGTCGAGCGCCACGATGACGGGGTCGCTGCCGCCGGCGCACGGCTCCAGGACACGCGGCGGCTCGGGAAGGCCCAGGCTCTCCAGCAGCAGCGTCCACTGGGCGGCCAGCAGCCGGCTGCTGAGGGCCCTGGAGGCCGGCGAGAAGCTCGCCTCCTGCGGGCGAGCCAGGGCCCTTCGGGCCCCCTCCAGAAGCTCATCGCGACCGAACGCCGCCAGCTCCCTCGGGCCGCCGAAGCGCTCGCCGACGCGCCCGTCACAGGCCTCCTCCAGAAGCCGCTCGACCGTCCACAACGACTGAGCCATGCGTTGCCTCCATGACGCTGAGACATTGCCGGTTCTCTCTGCCGCAAGTCGTTCGCCATGCACGTGGCCTCACGCGCACCAGCGCACGTCGCCTCCGACGGGACAGCCTATTGCAGGTCATCCGCCGGGTGCGGAGAAGAGCCCCGCCAGCACGAGACCATCCGGAGCAGGACAGGGAGAATCGAGCCATCATGCCAGGCACGCTGTCATGTCGCGAACCAGTCTACCCGAGCTGGCAGGACGCTGTCGAGCTTCTGCCGGAGGCCGGCATTCGTGGTCTGGAGGCCAACCAGCGCCCGCGGGCGGAGCTGGCGGAGGTCGTTGCGGGCGCGCAGGAGCATGGAGTGGAGGTCATGACGTTGGCCACGCACGTCAACCTCGACGCCGAGGAGTCCGTTACGAGCTATCTGACCGCGCTGGATGCGGCGGCGGCCCTCGACATCCCCATTGTCTTCACCAGCGCCTCCGGCAGTGAGCGCGGGGTCGATGACTACATGAGCGAGCTGGGGGACCTGGGCGATGAGGCACAGGAGCGAGGCGTGGTCATGTCGCTCGAGACGCATCCTCCGTTCTGCCAGAACGCCGACCGGATGCTGGAGACCATGGACGCCGTCGCGCACCCCAACGTGGGCGTCAACTTTGACACGGCCAACATCTACTATTACAACCGCGACCTGACCAGCGCGCAGGAGTTGGAACGCGTGGTGGAGCACGTGGTCAGCCTGCACCTGAAGGACACTGACGGCACATACCAGTCCTTCGACTTTCCAGTGCTCGGTCGAGGCGTGGTAGAGCTGGAGCGCATCTTCGCGACGCTCGATGCCGCAGGGTTCGACGGGCCGCTGACCCTGGAGCTTGAGGGGCCCGTTGTCCACGGGAAGGACCGCGACGAGCGGCACAACGCTGTGCTGGACTGCGTGCAGTTCCTGCGCTCGGTCGGGGTGGCATAGCAGCCACGCGGCGGAGGTGTTCGCCGTGCCGTTTGGAGGGGCCGGTCTCCTTCCCGGCCCGGCCGTTAAGGCCGTTGAGTGAGGGCCCTCCCCCCGGCAACGGCGGCGAGCTGGAAGCCTGCCCACGGGAACAGCCGCACAGTCAATACGCTCGCGCCCGGTCCTGCTACCCCGAGGCCTGCAGCTGGAGGATCCGGTCGATGATCTGACGGCGGATGGCGTCCAGGTCGCCCTGGGGGGCGATGGCGTCGATCCACTCGGCGATCCTGCGCGCCTTGCGGGCCCTGGGGCCACCGGCTGCCTCCGCCTGCTCCACGGCCTCGATGAGCGTCGTCAGGTAGCGGACGTCATCGACCGCCTCCCGGAAGCCCTCCCACTCCACGGTATCGATCACGCCGTTGACCGTGGGATATGCCATGGTGTGGTCGCGGTAGCTGCTGTTGTCGAAGTCATTCCAGATGTGCGTGAAGGAGTGCTGGTAGGCGTAGTCCATGGCGCCGTCGTAGTTGGCCTTCCACAGCACCAGGCCGAAGTTGCGGCGGTAGGTCTCCGGCTCCTCGACGCCGCACTGGGGGTTGCCGTAGTTGAAGATGCGGTGCCCGACGCTGTGGGCCTTCTCCGCCTCCTCAGGGTCGGGCTGGCCGGACCACACCGGAAGGTCCAAAAGATCTCCGACCACGTCGAAGTAGCCGCGGTAGCAGGCCACAAAGACCTTCGCGCCCACCTCATGCACGGCCTGGAAGGCCGCCCGCTCGGCGCGGAGCCGCTCGCCGCTGGCCTCATCGATCCCGTAGACGTAGAGCTCCTCGTAGCCACGCTCCCGCACGAAGTCCAGCCACGTCCTGACCCGCTCCCGGAGCTGCGCGAGCGCCTCCTCGGTCTGCGGCGCGCCGGTGGAGACGCCCAGGGTCATGACCGGCCTGCCACGCATCCCGGCCGCCTCCCGCAGGTCGAAGACCTGACCGAGCAGCTCCTCGTTGTAGGACTGGTATATGGTGGGGTTCACCACCCCGTGGGCCACCATGTCCCGCATCTCCGCGGCGAACTGCTCGGGCGACTTGCGCTCGGACGTGATGCTGCCCTCGCCGTCCTCGTTGAGCTTCCCGCGGTAGTAGATGGAGTACTCCAGCGCCGGCTCCGCGAGCGTGAAGGGCAGCACCCGGATGCGAAGCGGCAGCTCCTCTGCCAGCCCTCCAGCCGCCGAGACGGTCACGGTCCCGGTGTAGGTGCCGGCCGCGGCGTCCTCCGGGATATGCGCGGTCAGCCAGAACTGCTTGAGGGTCCGAGCGGGGATATCGACCGGCAACAGCTCCTCCGCGTCCCGCGGCTGGAGGTCCGCAAGATTGGAGCTGTCCGCTCGGGAGACGTCGAGATAGCGGTCTGATCCGGGTCGGGCGCGGACGTAGTTGCGCTGGGTCTCGTAGTCCACGCGCACCAGGCTGTCGTCCTTGAGCAGCAGCTCCGGCGTCAGGAGCCGGTGTCCCAGGTCCGCGATCCCATGCCCGGCCTGATACCAGCACTTCACAACGTAGGGGTCAATGCACGATGGCTCCAGCCACCGGTCACCTGACCGCAGCTCGCTGATGCTCAACTCGACGCCCTCCAGGTCACGGATGGCGTAGACGGAGAAGGTCGCGGACTCGTACTCGCCCGGACATGCCGTGATCTCGATCCGCCGGCGGGTGGGTAGGCCCTCCGGCCAGCGGTTGCTGAGCAGTCGCCGGTTGGTGATGGCCTCGGTGATGAAGACCTCCCACGGCTCTCTGCCCCCGCCGGTCGCCGCCAGCATAGCGACCTCGTCACGCAGATCTCGGGCATCCCGCTCGAGGCGTGCCAGCCGGCCCTCGAAGGTCTGCCACTCGTCGCGGAAGTTCTCCGGCCCCAGCCTGCGCAGGCCGAACTGGAGGTTGCGCAGCCGGCCGGCTGTCCGTCCCGCCTCCCGGAGCATCGCGGGGCGACAGGTCTCGGGCAGCGCCAGCGCCTCACCGCCGAGGCGCACGATGAGATCCGCGAGATCCGTCATCCTCGGCAGCAGGAGGCCGTTGCGCAGCGCGGCGAACTCCAACTCGTCGATGCGCCGGGCGGTGGCCTGCACGTCGCGGGTGAAGACGATCTGACCGAAGTGCTGGCGGTCATGGAAGGTGCGCTGCAAGGGCGCCCAGGTGGAGTACTCCTTCTCCACCCACCGCGCCCGGCTGATGTTGCCGCGCCACACATCGCCGTCGCTGACGCTGACGTCGAAATCGGCGAAGGGCACCGCCACCTCCAGCGACCAGGCGTCCTCGCCGCGCGTGGCCGCGGCCCGCCACTGGCCGTCGAAGGTCTTCGGCGCCTCCAGGCCGATCTCGTCGTAGCGCGTGCCCAGGCTGTTGGCAATCAGGTGGAAGTAGCGGCGGTGCTCGGGGAATCCGGCCAGCAGCGGCGAGTGGGGCGGCACCAGGAAGATCTCGATGCAGTCATCGCTGTACACGGGGCCGTCACGCTGCGTGACGCTGGCCCTGATGCGGTCCATCTCCGGCTCCTGGCAGTGCACGCCGATGTAGAGGTGGCCGGCGTCCCAGAGGAGGTAGCCCGTGGACTGGTGCTCCGCCGGCGTGCCGAGCGTGAGCTTCTGGAAGGGCGCCAGCGGCAGGGCCTTCGACCAGCAGTCGTCATCGAGGCTGCCATCGATCTGGGGAGCCTGGCTCGTGAACGCGCAGGCCCCGACCTTATAGGGCAGACCCCGGCTCTCTGCGGCGATTGCAGTTGCCGGGACCAAGGCCAGGATCGCGACTGTCAGGATCGCTGCAGCAACGAGTCTCGAGGACACAACGGACACTCCCTCCAACCTGCTGCGCGCATCGGCCAATCACGCCTGCACTGCCCTTCGATGTGCCGCCGCGGGGCTCCTCCCCGACAGAGGGTATCGGGGGCGGGGTGGTGAATCGTATACTGCCCGGCGGCGCTGGGGCGGACTCACGCCTGATGCCGCTGCCGGACACGTACCCAGCGGGCCCGACGCGGAGGGTGAAGCCAGGGCGGCCGTGTCCGCAGCGTTATGGCAGACGTGGTGATTTCGCCATGGAAAGCGATAAGGCGGCCGGTACAAGCAAGGGCAAGCGACTGGCGGGAATCGTGGCGGTCCTGCTGCTGATCGCGGTTGCGGTCAACTGGCCGAGCATCGTGCAGATCGCGCGCGGGGAGCGCACCCTCAAGCAGGTCGTCTACGGCATCACCCGGGGGGCCCCGGAGGAGGAGCTTGAGTGGTCGATTCCCGCGGAGCCCATTGGCTCCGAGGACGCCAAGGTGGAGATCGAGATGTTCCTGGCGGCGGGCGATCCCTGCCATGTCGCGTCCTATTGCATGGGGAAGGCTCTGGGCACCATAGACCCTGAGCGCATTCGCGTTGCGTTCCGCGACACCACCCAGGCCCAGTGGGGCGAACGGTTTGGGGACATGCAGTTCAACTGCATGCAGGGGATGGCCGTCAACGGGAAGAGCGAGTTCTCAGTCCCGGCAGCCGCGGGCGAGCAGCAGTCAGATACAGAGGAGATGGAGACCGTCGTCCTCACGCCCGACTGGGGCTGGAGCTTCGAGCAGTTCCACTACATCCTCGACCAGGAGTTCAAGGAAAGCTACGGTACGGGCCTGGCAATGACCCCGAGTGAGCTAGAGGCACAGGTCCAGAGCCAGGAGAAGGCCTGCATGGATCGGCTCGTGGAGGAGGCGAAGCAGCGGGACCAGTCCGGGGCGTGAGACTGATGACCCGTGCGACCGCTGAGCCCTGAGGCACCCGCCGCGGGGCTCAGAGGCGAAAACGCAGCGCTCCGTCAGCTCAGCCCCGACGGCGACGACGGCCTCGCGTGCGCGCGGCTGACCTACTGCTGCTCGTGCTGGTTATCGGGGTCGTGCAGGCCGACCTCATTGTGGTGCGGCACAATGCCGCGCTCGTCGAGTGGGTAGCCGAAGCGCTCCACCCAGACCTCCTTCGGCGCCCCGTCGTCCCCGATCTCTTCCATCCACCCCGCCAGCTCCGCCTGCAGCTCCTCGAGCGTCCCCGCCGCTGCCGGATCGTCAACCAGGTTCGTGCGCTGGTACGGGTCGCGCACGTTATCATAGAGCAGCCAGGGGCCGTCGAGGGTCTCCACGTACGTATGGGTCCTGGTGCGCACGCCCCGCCACTCGCCGCCCTCGTGCATGTCGCCGGGGAAGGGCATCGGGTTGGCGATGTAGGCGGACGTGGGCTCGATGCCGCCGGTGCCGGTCGCGGCCCCGGAGAGGTCGTAGCCCTGAACGGTCTCCGGGATCGCCACGCCCATCAGCGACAGCAGCGTGGGCATCACATCGGGGGCGTTGATGAGCGTCTGGGTGCGCAGGCCCCCCGGGATCGCGCCCGGCCACTGCATGACGAATGGCACCATCAGGGACTCCTCCCAGGGCTTCTGCTTGCGCTGCAGCCCGTGGGCACCCAGCATGTCACCGTGGTCGGAGGTGAAGACCACGATGGTGTCCTCCGCGATGCCCTGCTCGTCCAGCGCGTCCAGCAGCCGCCCCAGATTCCGGTCAAGGGCGGTGATGTGGGAGTAGTAGCCGGCGATGTCCTCGCGCGCGGCCTCCGCCGTGTTGGGCCGAAGCTTGATGTCGGCCGGGTCGTAGACCTCGTACTCGTCCGGCATCTCCCAGTAGGGGTCATGGGGCGGGCCCCACGAGAGGAACAGGCAGAACTCGTCGGAGGAGTGCTCCCGGATGTAGTCGATGGCCAGGTCGGTGTGGTGGTCGGCGTCATAGCCCTCGATCCAGATCGGCTCCGGGTCGTCGCGGTAGTAGAAGCTGTTCATGTAGGCGTGGGTACACTCCGCCACGGCCCAGAAGTCGAAGCCCTGGCGGCGCTCGCCGGGCGGGGTGAAGCCGCCGCGATACTGGCCGTCGAGGTGCCACTTGCCGACGTACCCGGTCTCGTAGCCCGCATCGCGCAGCACCTCGGCGATGGTCAGCTCCTCCACCGGCAGGCGCACATCGTTCATGGCCGTGCGGCAGGTCAGCGGGTAGCGGCCGGTGAGCATCGACGCCCGGTAGGGCGTGCAGACCGGGCAGGTGGAGACGGCGTTCTCGAAGACCACGCCCTGCTGGGCCATGCGGTCCATGGTGGGCGTGCGCACCTGCTCGTTGCCCATGAAGCCGCAGGCCTGGGCCCGCATCTGATCGGCGAACACGAACAGCAGGTTGGGTCGGCGGTCGGGCTGTTCCTCAGGCATGGCGTTCCTCCGCACAGGACTCGAAGGCTGCTTCCAACAGGATGGACAGGGTCCCGGCGCTCTGCGCCGGACAGGATGACGGCGACGGCTCGACTTCCGCAGGGCATCTGCGCGGCAAGGCCGGCTGGCGCCTACGGCACCGGCCCACGGCGACCGGACCGTTGCGGTCAGCCGTTATCCTTGTGGCCCTCGCCACCTCGCGAGGGTCGGACCCCCAGCCGGTGGCGTTGCCTTCACCATCCGCCGCCGAATCCCTCTCCAGCACCGGCAGGACGCCGCTCCATGCGCGGAAGGACTCCTGTAGTGTCCCGCGGGAAGGTCGTGTGGGGCCGATGATGAATCTCTGTTCGTTGACTCGACACCTCTGCACAGGAGCGATACTCGTATGCCTGACCTGACGGTGCAGATGAAGCAGTTCGCGCGCGAGCATGGCGCGGACCTCGTTGGCGTGGCTCCGGCGGCGCGCTTCGAGGACATGCCGCCCGAGGAGAGCCCGCTGTCGATCTTCCCGGAGATGACCGCCGCCGTGGTCATTGGCCGGCGGATCACCCGCGGCACGCTGCGGGGCCTGGAGGAGGGCACGAACCTGGGGCTCTACGAGATGTTCGGCTACTCGTGGCTGGACACGCAGTTCGTGGCCCTGAGCATCTTCGAGGTGGTGGAGTGGCTGGAGGACCGCGGCTGGGAGGCCGTGCCGCTGTTCCCCTTCCCGCCCGAGGCCTATCCGCAGGGGATCCCGGTGCGCGAGGGCGCGCCGGCGCCCAACGTCTACCCCGACATGCACACCATGGCCGTCGCCGCCGGGCTGGCGGAGATGAGCTACATGCGCATCGCTCTGACCCCGGAGTTCGGCCACCGCCAGCGCTTCCAGATGATCCTCACCGACGCGCCGCTTGAGGGGGATCCGATGCTGGACGCAGGCCTGTGCGGGATGTGCTTTCGCTGCGTGGAGGTCTGCCCGCTGGGCGCAATCGATAGCGATAACGAGGAGACCATGACCATCGCCGGTCGCGAGTTCACCGTCGCGAGCATCGACTACGGCAAGTGCCGGCGCTGCCAGAACGGGGCGCGGCCGAACCGCTACCACCCCTCCGGCGCCCCCGACCGCCTGGGCGCCATCTGCATGCGCACCTGCATGCAGGCGCTGGAGGACTCCGGGAAGCTGGAGACCGAGTTCGCCCACCGCTTCCGCATCCGCGAGCCGTGGGCGCTGGATGTGGCCGGCGAGCGGACCGAGGTGGCGGCCCAGATCGGCCCATCCGCCGGAACCGGCTGCGCCGACCCCGAGGGCTTCCGGGCCAGCGATGAGGGGGAGCGCGCATGACGCTGACAGCGCAGCAGGTCAGGGACTTCGCGAAGGCCGCTGGAGCGGACCTGTGCGGGATCGCGAACATGGAGCGCTTCGAGGGCGCCCCGGCGCAGATGGACCCGCGCTACATCTTCCCGGAGGCGCGCTCGGCGGTCGTCATCGGGCGGCGCATCCCCCGGGGCGTCTATCGCGGCATCGAGGAGGGGACGCACTGGAGCAACTACACGGTCTACGGCTACAACCGCCTCAACACGTGGTTCATGCCCAAAGCCCAGTACGAGACCGCCTGCTTCATCGAGGACCACGCCTTCGAGGCCGTGCCGGTCTACCCCGGCGTGCCGGAGGCCCAGCCGCGCCTGCCGGCGGTCCGCGACGGCCAGCCGGGGCCGGACGTCTACCCGCAAGTCCGCATCGCCGCCGTCGCCGCCGGCCTGGGCGAGATCGGCTGGTCGAAGGTCTTTCTGAGCGGCGAGTTCGGCCCCCGGCAGCGCCTGTGCATGATCCTCACCGACGCCGAGCTTGAGCCCGATCCGCTGGTGGAGCCGAACTCGATCTGCAACCTGTGCATGGACTGCGTGAGGGAGTGCCCCGGCCACTGCATCCCGCACATCAGCGAGGGCAAGACCGTCGAGATTCAGATCGAGGACACCACCTACCGCTGGGGCGACGTGGACATGGGCAAGTGCTGCCTCACGCACCATGGGCTGAACAAGGAGGCCTCGCCCTTCCTGGCGATGGACTGCCCCGGCCTTCGCATGGACGTGAGCGAGCAGGAGTGCAGCGAGGAGGAGGCCTACAAGCTCACCCACTCCATCGGCCGCGCCTCCTGGCGCAAGACCGACCAGTTCCCGTCCGGGCACGTCATCGACTACGCCTGGACGATGCTGCATGGGGTGGGCTACTACGCCGTCTGCGGCGCGCGCGGGTGTATCCGGGCGTGCTTCATGAGCAACGGGCCGGCGGGCGACCCGGACAGGCGCTTCCACAACGGGTTCCGCAAGCGGCCCATGTGGACCCTGAGCCCGGAGGGGGAGGTGGGAGTGGCGGAGGAGTAGTCAGCGCGAGAAGTCGGCATGTCATGCAGCATCATGGGCCACACCGGGCACTTCGAGCTCAGTCGGCTGTGACATGTAGTCGCGCCGAAACGTAAGAGAGGTGAGCGTGGACCGGTCCGGCACGACGCCGGCCATCGCCGCAGAGCACACGGCGCATCAGTCAGCGACAGGTGGTGGAGACGATGACGGCTGCAGCGCGACGGTGTGTTGTGATCCTGCTGGTCGGGGGCCTGTGCCACATCGGATGGGCGGGGGAGGTGGGGGTGAAGGTGACGGACGGCGGGGCGCCGGTCGCCGGCGCAGTCGTGAACATCGAGCCCGCCGGCCCCAGCGGCCGCACCAACGGGGACGGCCTGTGGGAGGCGGCCGGAGTGGCCGCCGGCGACTACCGCGTCATCGCCTGGAAGACCATCGCCGGCGACCTGCGCGGCGCCATCAGCGACGTGACGGTCCCGGCAGCCGGCGGGGTGAAGGTGAAGCTAAAGCTCGTCGAGGCCGTATGGACCTACGACCACTTCCCGTTCGGCGTCGGCAACGCCTGGCAGTACCAGTACCGCCACCGGGGGACCGACGGCACATGGCGAGCGACATGGCGTGACCGTGTGGACCGCTCTCTCATGTACGACGGCGAGCCCGCGGTGGTGCTGGCGGCGAGCAAGGACGGCGTCCCCGAGTGGGAGGAGATTCGGGCCTCCACGCGTGAGGGCTTCGTGATCTACACCCAGCAGCATGGCGCCGACACCATCAAGTTCGACCCGCCCATGCGGATCGGCGCGCTGCTGCCCGTCGGCTACGAGTGGGCTGTGAACGCGACCGCGCACCACAGCGACGGCTCGCCCGACGAGCCGGCGTCGCTGCGGTGCAAGCTTACGGGCTTCGAGACGGTCACAGTGCCGGCCGGTCGCTTCACGGATGCCGCGCGCCTGGAGGTCAGGATGACTCTCGGCGCCGAGGCGAACGATCTGAAGGTCTGGACGGCGCACCTGGTGGGCATCGTGCGCCAGATCGAGAGCAATCCGGAGCGCACGAACACGAAGCTGCTGGAGGAGTATCGGGTCCGCGGCGTGCCCATGAGACCGGTGGGGCCGCTGCGTCCGGTGCGGCCGTTGCCGCCAAGGCCGTAGGGCTGGCCGGGGATCCTCCGGACGCCTCCTGCCGCGCCCACGCGGGCGGCGAGAGGTGTCGTCGTGCCAGCTTCCGCGCGGAAGGGCGACCCTCTTCCGCTGCTTCCCTGTCTGAGAGGGCCAGGGCGGCCGGTGCGGCGGCCGCAGCGCGTCAGGACCTGGACACGGAGTGAGCCACCATGAGCGAACGCCAGCGACGCCTCCGGGAGCATATTGAGGGCTGCCACGAGCGCGCCAGGGGGCACCTGGGCGCCTCGCAGGCCGATGTCGAGCGTGGCGTGGAGCTGCACCGGGAGCTGCTGGTCTGCGACAGCTTCACGCTGCCGTCGAGCATCCCCTCTGCGGACGGCATTCGGCGGCTGAACGACGCCATCGAGGAGGGCTGGGACGCCTCCGAGGTCCATCAGCTTCGCCTGGATGTCAACGCCGCGGACGTGGCGCTGGACGAGGGCTGCGCGCATCTGCACGAGGCCGTCTTCAAGGCGTCGGGGGTCAACTGCACGGTCATCAACGCCGGGCCGGGGCCCGGTCTGAAGTGCGCGCTGCGGGGCCTGGCGCGCTT
>JBNGDZ010000027.1:0-3071 GCA_049975765.1 Armatimonadota bacterium | reverse complement strand
CTTTCAGCAGGTCTGCGACGCGCTGCCCGAGCGATGGACCAAGGCCGTGCACGCGCGCCAGGCGCGCGAGGCCTTCGCCGAGGGACGCCGGGCGATGATCTTCTCTGCCAATAACCCGCCCGCCGACGCCGGCTTCGAGGACGGCTACGAGCAGCTCCGCTGGCTGGAGTGGTTCCAGCGCGTCGGCTTCCGCATCATGCACCTGACCTACAACCGGCGCAACTGGGTTGGCGATGGCTGCATGGAGGAGGCCAACGGGGGGCTTTCCGCCTTCGGTCATGTTGTGGTCGAGCGCATGAACGAGCTGGGCATCGTCATCGACACGCCACACACGGGGACCCGGACCACGCTCGACGCGGCGGCAGCCTCCAGCGCGCCCATCGCCGCATCGCATACGGTCTGTCGCGCCGTGCGCGATCACCCGCGCGGAAAGACCGACGAGGAGCTGCGTATCATAGCCGACGGGGGAGGTTTCATCGGCATCACATGCGTGACGGGGTTTCTCCGCGAGGGCGGCGGGACGATCGTGGACCTGCTGGATCACATCGAGCACGCCGTGGACGTGGCGGGGATCGACCACGTGGGCATCGGCACCGACAACGGCTACGTGGTGCCGCCACCGCCCGAGCCGGAGCCACTGCCGATGCCGAAGATGCGCCGGCAATGGTGGTCCTTCTGGCTTCCGGGGACGCTGGGTGGGGGCAATGATGAGGGGCGCGACGGTAGCCTCTCGTGGGTCTGCTGGCCCTACTTCACCATCGGCCTGCTGATGCGTGGCTACTCCTCCGAGCAGGTGGGCAAGATCGTGGGGGGCAATGCGCTGCGGCTGTTCGAGGACGTCGAGGCGGAGGCGAGCGTGCGGGTTCGCTGAGCCCTCAAAGCCCTGCGCCGACAGACGCATCGACCCCGAGGATGATACCATGAACCGCCCCAACATCCTGCTCGTGTTCTCCGACCAGGAGCAGTCCCTGTCGCGCAGCCCCCTGCTGAGCCTGCCACACCGGCAGCGGCTGATGGACCGCGGGGTCACATTCGACCGGTGCTACTGCACCACCCCGCAGTGCTCCGCCTCGCGCGCCAGCATCATGACCGGGCGCTACCCCCAACAGGTCGGCGTCGTCACCAACATCGGCGCGGTGGGCAGCCGGGCGCTGTCTCCCGACGTGCCGACGCTGGGCAGTGTCTTCCGCGAGGCCGGCTACGAGACGCAGTACATGGGCAAGTGGCATCTGGGCAACGAGGACGGCTCCCTGGACCAGTTCGGCTTCCCCGGTCGCATCCGGGCGCGAGGCGAGGACCTGGCGGATCGTGCGGCCGGGTGGCTGGCGCGGCCACCCTCTGAGCCCTGGCTGCTGGTCGTGTCCTTCGTCAACCCGCACGACGTCTACTCGATGCCTCCGGAGCATCCCACCCGACCCGGCGTGTCACTCCCTGACAGCTTCGGCGATGACCTGCACGCCAAGCCACCGCCTCAGCTTCGCTTCCTCGAGCACGATCAGGGGGTGGCCGTCCACGGGTTCGGGGAGGAGGACTGGCTGCGCTACATCAGTTGGTACTATGACCTCATCGAGCGCGTGGACGGCCATCTCGGCGTCATCCTCGACGCCTTGGAGAGTTCGGGGCAGCACCAGGACACCCTCGTGGCGTACACGTCCGATCACGGGGACATGGCCGGCGGTCACGGGATGCCCTTCAAGGGCCCCTTCATGTACGAGGAGCTGCTGCGGGTGCCACTGGTGGTTCGATGGCCCGACGGAGCGGGCGCCGGGAATACGTGCGATCGCCTGGCGAGCCTCATCGACCTGGCGCCGACGTTCGCCGCCGCCGCAGGCCTCCGGTGGCCGACCGAACTGCCGGGCCTGGACCTGCGCGCCATGGCCGAGGACGGCGGCGCTCCCTGGCGCGACCGCATCTTCGCGCAATATCACTCCAAGCAGCGGTGGTCGAACCCGATCCGCACGGTTCGGACGGAGCGGTGGAAGTACAACCACTATCTGGAGGACCGGGACGAGCTGTACGACCTGCAGGAGGACCCCTTCGAGATGCGCAACGAGATCCACACGCCCCAACACCAGGACCTGATCGCCAAGCTGAGGGCGTACCTGGACGAGTGGCGGCGGGATACGGCGGATCCGCTGGCACACGCGGACGCGTAGAGGCCAGCTCTGCGCCGCAGATGCGTCGGGGCGAAGGCGGTGACCGCGGCATTGGAGCAAAGCTCCGGCTCTTCGGGCCGGACAGGATCACGGCCGCTTCTCTCAGCGCCCCAGCAGCCGCCCCAGCTCCAGAATGCGCTCCCCGATGCGGCGAGCGGCCTCGAGTGCCTCGGCATCCTGCTCGATCTCGCCGGGCTCGAAGGCCAGCCCGCACACGCCGCGATTGGCCGGGATCATCTCGTGCTTGAGGTAGAAGGCGTGCAGCGCGGTGATGGCGCTCTCGGCGCCGTACTTCCGACCAACCACGACCGCCCCGCCGATGGTGTTGCGCAGCTCTTGCCTGTACGCCCAGGTTCTGTCGATGAGGGCCTTGGTCTGCGAGGGCACGTTGTTGAAGTATACCGGGCAGCCGATGACCAGGGCGTCGCAGGCCGCCATCTTCGGCCAGATGACGCGCGTGAAGTCGTCATCGATCACGCAGCAGTCGCGCTCCCGGCAGCTCCAGCAACAGCGGCAGTGCTCGACGGTATGATCCACCAGCTTGAGCATCTCTCCGGGCGCCACGGACCGGATGATCTCGAGCAGCCGGTCGGTGTTGCTGTCGCGCCGCGGGCTGCCGGAGAGGTAGAGGATGTTCATGTCGGTCCTGGCGCCGCTCATGTGGCCGTCCACCCGCCCTCCACGTAGATCACCTGGCCGGTCACGAAGCTGGCGGCGTCCGAGGCCAGCCAGACGCACGCCCCCTTCAGCTCCTGCACCTCGCCCCAGCGGCCGAAGGGCACGCGCTCGATGATGATGCGGTTGCGCTCGGGGTCCTCCTGCAGCGCGCGGGTGTTCTCGGTGCGGAAGTAGCCGGGGGCGATGGCGTTGACGTTGATGCCGTGTTGGGCCCACTCGACCGCGAGCGACCTGGTG
>JBNGDZ010000026.1:4575-18766 GCA_049975765.1 Armatimonadota bacterium | reverse complement strand
CGACGATCCTGGGCCAGGACTCCTCGGTGATCGACACCGCGGGCAGGGTGAAGTTCAGCTCCGGGTAGACGGTGCCGGCGCCGATCCGCAGTCCCCGGCGCGTGGTCACAGGTGCGAGGCATCTGCCGAAGTAGAGCTCGTCCGCCGCGTCAATGGCAACGGAATCGTACGCGACCATAGTCCACCGCATCCTCCACGCGATAGCGAGGCCCCGCTGAAAGCGCCTCCTCAGCGGCGCCCGGTGTTCCGGGACTTGACCAGCAACGCAATTTGCAGTATCTTTATAAGTGATAAACAGGTCACGTGTCAACACCTGCCTGCAGGCGCAGGCGCCACGGAGGAAGACGATGACGGTTCACTGCGCGAAGGACTATGCGCCCGACCAGGACAAGCCCGTGATGCGGATCGGGGCGGTGGCCGAGCTGCTGGGCGTCTGCCCGCGCATGGTGCGCATCTACGAGGAGCGGGGGGTGGTGGTGCCGGAGCGGCGCAACAACCAGAGGCTTTACAGCTTCAACGACGTCTGCTGGCTGGGCCGGGTCCGGGAGCTGGTCAACGAGGAGAAGTACGATCTCGACGAGGTCCGCCGCATGGTCTCGCTGCCCGCGTGCTGGAAGCTCATCAACTGTCCCGAGGAGGTCCGCGCGCAGTGTCCGGTCGCGCAATCGCCGGGCAAGCGGTGCTGGGAGATCGCGCGGCAGGAGGGCCGTGCAGAGGCGTGCGAGAGCTGCCAGATCTACCGCATCGGCCGGGAGCTTGATCGCGACCAGCAGTAGCCGGTCCCCAATGCCGGCCTCCATCCATGCTTCCGGTCCCACCCGCGCTTGGTCACCACGGGGCGCCACTGGACGTGCCCCATGACCTCGCCCTCGCCCATGCCGTTCGTCGCTACCGGCGGCGGCTCGACACCTGGACACCAGAGGAGGAAGTTCAGGGCGGCCCTTGACTGCGCAGGCGAGATCGTGTACCATCTGCCGTGTAGTTACAGGTAATCTATAAGTAGGCAGGGCTGAAGGAGTAACCATGGGTGAGGACAGCCGTTTCAGCAGCGTGAGCGAGAAGCAGGTGACGCGCGCCATCCTGAGGGCCTTCGCCCGGGAGCTTGACGAGTACGCCGACTGTGACGCCATCATCGTCGGTGCCGGGCCCAGCGGTCTGATGGCCGGTCGTGAGTTGGCCCGCGCCGGCGGCAAGGTCCTGATCGTGGAACGGAACAACTACCTCGGAGGTGGCTTCTGGCTGGGCGGGTACCTGATGAACAAGGTGACGGTGCGCCATCCGGCCCAGCACATTCTCGAGGAGTTGGACGTCCCGCTTGAGAGGGCGCATGAGGGCCTGTACCTCGCCGATGGCCCCCATGCGTGCTCGAAGCTGATCGCATCGGCCTGTGACGCGGGAGTCCGCGTGCTCAACATGACCGCTCTGGAGGATCTGGTGGTCCGCGAGGGGCGCGTCGGGGGCGTGGTGGTCAACTGGACCCCGGTTGAGGCGCTCCCGCGGCAGATCACCTGCGTGGACCCGGTGGCGCTGGAGGCGGAGGTGGTGGTGGATGCCACCGGTCACGACGCGGTGGCCGTGAACGCGCTGCAGCGGCGCGGTCTGGTTGAGGTGCCCGGCTGCGGCGCCATGTGGGTGGAGGGGTCCGAGGACGCGGTGGTGGAGGGCACCGGTGAGGTCTATCCCGGCCTGCTCGCGTGCGGCATGGCTGTGGCGAGCGTCTTCGGGCTCCCGCGCATGGGCCCCACCTTCGGCGCCATGCTGCTCTCGGGCCGTGAGGTCGCACGCCAGGTCCTGGCGTCGGGTGCCGGCGGACTGGAGCCGGCCGCCAGAGAGCACGAAGCGGAGAGCATTCCAGCCACGTAGCAGCCAGAGGGTTCACACGATGGTACCGATCGGGTCGTTGCAGCTCAGCCGCATGGCGATGCCCCAGCCGCGGGCGCGCCGGCGCGTCCCCCTGCCGGCGCGTTCGCGGCACGCTGCGCGTGCCGGCTGAGCCAGCGTCCACGCGACGACCTGCCACGCATCTGAAGTCCCCCCTCAGCCGGTCACGCACTTCCCTTGCACGTTGCACCGGTCGGCGCAGCGACCGCATGCCACAGATACTGCAGCGCCCGCACGGGCGCGCGGAGGGAGTGCTGACAGATGCCCAAGACATACGAGCAGATCAACGAGAGGATCAGGGCCGGGGAGGCCGTGGTGGTCACCGCCGAGGAGATGATCGACACCGTGGAGGAGAACGGTGTCGAGGCAGCGGCCGAGCAGGTGGACGTGGTCACCACAGGCACCTTCGCGCCCATGTGCTCGTCGGGTGCCTTCATCAACTTCGGCCACGCCAATCCCCGAATCAAGGTCCAGAGGGCGTGGCTCAATGACGTGAACGCCTACGCCGGGCTGGCGGCGGTTGACCTCTACGTCGGCGCGACTGAGGTGCCGGAGCACGATCCGCTCAACCGCGAGCACCCCGGCCAGTTCAGGTATGGCGGCGGCCACGTCATCGAGGACCTGGTGGCCGGCCGCGATGTTCGGTTGCGGGCGGTGGCCTACGGCACCGACTGCTACCCGCGCCGGGAGCTGGACACCTGGATCAGGCTGGAGGACCTCAACGAGGCCTTCCTGTGCAACCCGCGCAACGCCTATCAGAACTACAATGTGGCCGTGAACGTGCACGCCGACCGGCCGATCTACACCTATATGGGCGTGCTCAAGCCCAAGCTCGGCAACGCCAACTACTGCTCGGCCGGCCAGCTCAGCCCGCTGCTGAACGATCCGCTCTACCGGACCATCGGCATCGGCACGCGGATCTTCCTGGGCGGCGCGCAGGCATACGTGTTCTGGCAGGGCACCCAGCATAACCCCACGGTGGATCGCACCGAGGGCGGGGTGCCCACGGGCGGAGCCGGCACGCTGTCCGTCGTCGGCGACCTCAAGCAGATGAGCCAGCGCTGGATCAGGGGCGTGAGCCTCTACGGCTACGGCGTGTCACTCAGCGTCGGCCTGGGCGTCCCCATCCCGGTGCTCAACGAGGAGATCGCGCGCTTCACGGCGGTCCGGGATGAGGACCTCGTAGCCCCGATCGTGGACTACAGCCGCGGCTATCCCTACAGCGAGGGCGGGCCGCTGGGCCACGTCAGCTACGCGCAGCTCAAGACCGGCGAGATCGAGATCGACGGACGGGCTGTGCCCACGGCGTCGCTGTCAAGCTATCCGAGGGCGCAGGAGATCGCTCAGACGCTGAAGGAGTGGATCCAGGCGGGCGAGTTCGAGCTGTCGCGGCCCGCGGAGCTGCTGCCGTCGGCGGAGTCGGGCCTGACCTCCAAGCCGCTGAGGGAGCGACCGGTCGAGGAGGAGGTGGCTGCACGTGGCTAAGGCCAGAGTGGTCTTCCACTATCCCAGGACGCTGATCGACGCGCCCATCGCCTCGCAGGTGGCGCGCGACTTCGACCTGGAGTTCAACATCCTGCGCGCGAACATCACGCCGGACTCGCAGGGACTGCTGGTGCTGGAGCTGTCGGGCGACCCCCAGGCGCTCAGCGATGCGCTACAGTGGGCCGGAGAGCAGGGTGTGGCGGTCCAGCCGCTGGAGAAGGACGTGGTGCGGGACGAGGACGCGTGCACCCAATGCGGGGCCTGCGTCACCATCTGCCCCACCGCGGCCCTCTCCAAGGACCCGCGGACGCAGGAGGTGTTGTTCGATCCGGACGAGTGCGTGGCATGCGAGCTGTGCGTGCCCGCGTGCCCCCCGCACGCCATGACGGTGGCGTTCTGACGGGTCCCGCCCCGGCCGGGGAGCACTCTCGCAGCCCTCCCGACGCTCTCCGGCCGGCCTGCCAAGTAGCTCAGAGACACGAGGAGGCACAGCCGCCATGAGCATCGCTCAGGACGTGACAGAGCTTATCGGCAAGACCCCGTTGGTAGAGTTGAAGCGCCTGACCGTGGGACTCCCCGGCCGGGTGGTGGCGAAGCTGGAGGCATTCAACCCCGGCTCCAGCGTCAAGGACCGCATCGCACTGTCCATGATCGACGCGGCCGAGCGCGCCGGCCAGATCGGCCCGGAGACCATCCTGGTGGAGCCGACGTCGGGGAACACCGGCATCGGGCTGGCGGTGGTGGCCGCCGCCAAGGGCTACCCGCTGGTGCTGACGATGCCGGAGAGCATGTCCATCGAGCGCCGGCGGCTGCTCAAGGCCCTGGGCGCCGACCTGGTGCTCACCCCCGCGGAGGAGGGTATGAAGGGCGCCATCGAGCAAGCACGGGACCTGGTGGAGAGCGACGACCGCTACCTGATCCTGCAGCAGTTCGAGAATGAGGCGAACCCGGAGGTCCACCGGCTGACCACCGCCCGGGAGATCTGGGACGATACCGACGGAGCCGTGGACATCTTCGTGGCCGGCGTGGGCACCGGCGGCACTATCACGGGCGTCGCTGAGGCGCTGAAGGCGCTCAAGGCCGAGGTGCGCGCGATCGCTGTCGAGCCGGCCGACTCGGCCGTGTTATCGGGCGGTGAACCCGGCAGTCACAAGATCCAGGGCATCGGCGCCGGCTTCGTGCCCGAGGTGCTCAACCGCGGGGTGATCGACGAGGTCGTCACGGTCACCAGCAACGCCGCCTACAGCACCTCTCGGGCGTTGGCCCGGAAGGAGGGCCTCCTGGCCGGGATCTCGTCGGGTGCCGCCGCCTGGGCGGCGTTGCAGGTGGCCCACCGCGCCGACAGCGAGGACAAGCTGATCGTGACCGTGCTGCCCGACACCGGCGAGCGCTACCTGTCCACGAAGCTGTTTCAGCTCGATAATGAGTAGCCGGCCGATGGGGGCGGGAGGCGGATCAGCTCCCGCCGCCTCCCGCTTCATCCATGGAAACGCTGCTACGATGCTCAAGGGGCCCGGGCAGCCGCTCGTGGCCTCTCCTCAACGTCGCGATCTCTTACACGTTCGCCGTCGCTTCACTGCATCTGAGGCCTGCTGGTCAGAACCGCGGCCGGGGATCGCGTGAAGCGGTCGGGCCGGTCGTGGAGATCGCGAACCACGCCCCCTGGCGGGAGACGCCTGCTCGTCCGCTTCCCATACAGGCCGCAACCGCCCGCGCTGACGTCCGCACGGGAACTTGGCTGACCTATGCGGTCGTTGCACAGTACACTTGCGGGTCGCCGTCCCATATGGCCAGGAAGAAGCAGAGGAGGGGCCTCAGATGCAAGCTACTCGGTTGCGGCGTAGGCATGGTCGACGATACGGGTGGAGGCAGCGGCCCATCCGTGCTCTGTCCGGCGTCGCTGTGGCGGCTGCTGTGGTGGTCGCATTCAGTGCAGGCTGCGCCCGCCAGCAGGCTCCGCCGCCGGCACAGGGCGCGGGCGAGCCGGCTGAAGCAGGCGGCCCCGACCTCCCCGCCGACCCGGCCGGTACGCTCACCATCTTCCACGCGGCCAGCCTTGCGCGTCCTTTTGAGGACATGGAGAAGGTGTTGGAGGAAGAGATCGCGGGCCTGGACGTCGTCCGCGAGTCCTCCAGCAGTCGCGTGGCGTGTCGGAAGGTGACAGAGCTGGCCCGCCGCGCCGACGTCATTGCGACCGCCGACTACCTGCTGCTGCGGGACATGCTTGTGCCCGAGCACGCCGACTGGTACATCGCCTTCGCGCGTAACCGCGTGGTCATCGCCTACAGCGATCACAGCAAGTACCAGACTGAGATCAACGCCGACAACTGGTACGACATCCTGCTGCGCGACGATGTGGAGTACGGCTACGCGGAGCCCGATCAGGCCCCCGTCGGATACCGGACGCTGCTGCTGTGGAAGCTGGCGGACATGCACTACGCCGACCAGCTCGG
The DNA here is from genome assembly GCA_049975765.1 of Armatimonadota bacterium. GTDB lineage: Bacteria > Armatimonadota > Zipacnadia > Zipacnadales > UBA5352 > JAYENL01. Next base: position 12,947 of record JBNGDZ010000026.1, on the reverse strand, counting down.
GGACCGGGATCTGTTCGAGGAGCTGAAGGCAGGCGCCCCGGAGAGTAATATCCGTCCCCACTGCAATGAGCTCATCCCGCTGGTGCAGTCCCTGGGGCTGGACTACATCTTCCAGTATCAATCCGTGGCGCTTCAGCACAACCTGCAGTTCCTGAAGCTGCCCCCGGAGATCGACCTGAGCAGCGAGAAGCACCGCGATCTGTACTCGCAGGTGAGCGTCGAGCTCAGCGGCAGCACACGCGGCGAGACCATGACGCGAACCGGCGCCCCCATCGTCTACGGCATCACGATTCCCAGCGACGCCGAGAATCACACTGCGGCCGTCAGGTTCCTGAGCTTTCTGCTGTCAGAGCAGGGCCAGCAGACTATGCAGGACAACTTCCAGGAGCCCATAGCGCCGGCTCTCACGCCCGACCCGCGCTTGCTTCCCGAGGAGCTGGTGGGTCTGGTCGAGGAGGCGGATCTGTAGCCGATGCCGGGGCGTGCCTTCGCCAGCAGGTCCCTTATCGTGGGGCTCGGCCTCCTGACAGCAGCGCATGCCGCGGCATGGACCCTCTACCCGGATGCGGGGACGCTGGTGGTGCTGTGGTGTGTCAATTCATTTGCTCTCGCAATGGGCGTCATCTACGCAACGGCCATGTCGCGCCGGCGCATAGCTTGGTATGTCGGCGGCTACGCGGCGCTCTTTGCTGTGATCGTGCTGGTGGCGCAATCGCCGCTGCTGTTCGCCATCTTCGGGCTGCTGTACGCACCCCTCTTCCGCGTGCCGAGAACGCTTGGATACCTTCTGATCCTGGTGTTCGCGGTCGTCTTCGTGCCCGCCTACTGGTTCCAGACGCTGATTCTGCTCAGCGCCCTCTACGCCGTCGTCATCCAGGTGCTGCCACAGCGGCATCACCACTTCTCGGTGGCCATGTTCGCCTTCGGCTTCGTGCTGATCGCCGCGGTTCTGCTGCCCCTGCTGTATCTGGCCGTGCAGAGCTCCCCGCAGACTCTGTGGGTGAGCACCCGACAGCCGGAGTTCTTGGCGGCGCTGGGCAACAGCTTCCTGACCTCCACCGTCTCCACCCTCGTGATACTCCTCTTCGGCGTCCCACTCGCCTACGGTATGGCGCGACTGCAGTTCCGCGGCAGGGACGTGATCAACAGCCTCATCGACCTGCCCATCCTCATCCCGCAGTCGGTGGCCGGCATAGCCATCCTGGTGCTGCTGGGGCCGAAGGCCCCGGCGGGACGGCTCCTTCAGCAGTACCTCGGCCTGAAGGTCTCGGGCAGCTACCTGGGGATCATCGCCTGCCAGATCTTCGTAAGCTGCCCCTTCCTGATCCGCAGCGCGATGAACGCCTTCGAGGAGATGGGCCCGGAGCTGGAGAACGTCAGTCGCTCCCTTGGCGCCTCCCCTCTGAGCACCTTCTGGCGTGTGGCGCTGCCGCTGGCGTCGGGCGCGGTGTTCAGCGGCGCCATCCTCACCTGGGCCCGCGCCATCTCCGAGACCGGCGCCCTCATGGTTATGGCCTACCGGCCGATGACCGTACCGGTCTACAGCTTCGACGTCTTCACGCAGTACGGCCTGGACGAGGCGAGGCCGGCGGCCATCGTGCTGCTGATCGTCTGCCTATGGGCCTTCATCGTCCTCCGGTGGATGCGGGCGACGTGGAGCCGCGGCCTGGTGCGGGAACGGCAGGTGGCGTGATGTGATCCGCGTCGAGAGACTCTCGGGCCGGTGGGGCGACTTTGAGCTGCGCGACATCTCGCTGGAGCTGCAGGCGGGCGAGTATCGGGCCATCGTCGGCCCCTGCGGGGCCGGCAAGAGCCTGCTGCTGCAGTGCATCGCGGGGCTGCATCCCGGCCACTCCGGCCGGGTCTATCTTGCCGGCCGCGAGATGACCCGCCAGCCGCCCGAGCGCCGACGCCTGGGCTACCTGCCGCAGGAGGGGGCGATCTTCCCGCACCTGTCCGTCCAGGAGAACATCTCCTACGGGCTGCGCTACCATCGGATCTCAGGCGGTGCGGCGCGCCAGCGCATCGATGATGTTGTGCGCCTGCTGGGGCTGCAGGCGATCGCCGACCGCCCCGACCCCACCTCGCTCAGCGGCGGTGAGGCGCAGAAGGTGTGCCTGGCGCGGGCGCTGGCGATCCAGCCGCAGGCGTTGCTGCTGGATGAGCCGCTGGGATCACTCGACTACCAGTCCAGCCGGGAGGTGGCGCAGGCGCTGGCGGAGATCAGTGACGCTTTGGACGTGAGCGTCCTGCACATCACCCACGACTACACGGAGGCCGCCAGCCTCGCCGATCGCGTCACCGTCATGCGTGACGGCGCGGTGGTGCAGGAGGGCCCGGTGCATGACGTGTTCTGGCACCCGCGCTGCCGCTTCGTGGCGGAGTTCCTCGGCGTCGAGAACGTGCTGCCGGCAGCGCCCAGCGGGGACGGTCAGATCGAGGTCGGCGGCCTGCGCGTCGTCTCCGCCGAACGGCGGCGGCCGCCGGGAATGTGCGTGACCGTCCGGCCTCAGGACGTCGTGGTGGGCGAGGGCGCCCGCGGGCTGGACAACAGCTTCGAAGGCACCGTCAGCGCAGTCTCAGATGAGGGCTTCTCGCTGCGCATCGTCGTCGAGGCCGATGGCGTCCAGCTCGTGGCTGAGGCCCCGTGGCGGACCCACGCTGCGGTCCCGTCCCTCGGCGAGGTCGTCCCGGTGGGATTCTCGGCCGACAGCGTTCATGTCTTCGGAGAGGAGGAGCGATAGGCGTGGAGCTGTATATGCCGCTGTGGAAGATCGTCAAGCGCCCGCTGATCCCTATCCGGGAGAGCTGGCAGGACGCCGTGCCGCTGGTGGGCCTGTTCGTGCTGCTGTCCCTGGCGGTGTGGGGCGCATTGCGGCTGCGGGGCCGTGCTCAGCAGCGTTTTCGGCGCGGCGTGCAGGTGGCCTCAGCACTGCTCTTCATCATCTTCCTGCACCGCTGCCTGTGCGCGCTACGCGGCTGGGTCTTCGGGCTGGAGCTGATGGGTCGCAATAACCTCATCGCCTTCGGACACATGGCCATCTTCGTGGCGATCATGGCCTTCACCATCGGCTTCGGGCGCGTGTTCTGCGGCTGGCTGTGTCCGCTGGGGGCGGCCAGCGAGCTGCTGGCGGGCGTGGTGAGACTCCGCGACGGCCTGAGCCGCCGGCGCAGCCTGCTCGCCGGATACCTGCTGCTGGGCGGGCTGACCGTGCTGATCGTGTGGATGGCCTGGATGGTCCGACCGGATACGCAGTTCTTTTCCGAAAACATCGCCGCGGTGTGGGGCATCTTCCTGCTGGTGCTGCTGGTCTTCGCTCTCCCCCGGGCCGACGATGACCTGCGCCTCAAACGCATCAAGTACGCCTCGGCCATCGGCTGGATAGGGCTGTCGGTGATCGGAGTCTTCGTCACGAATCCCTGGTGCGTTCTGATGGGTGACGAGCTCGACTACTCCTCCCTCGTCTCCATCATGGCGGTACTCGCGGGCGGCGCAGTGGTCACGATGGCCTGGTGCCGGTACCTGTGCCCGCTTGGGGCTGCCGTGGGCCTGCTGGCGCTGCTCAGTCCCGTCAGGGTCGTCAATGATGCCGAGTGCACGAGCTGCGGGCGCTGCGAGGGGCTGTGCCCGATGAACGCCATCGACCGCACGGAGATCGACCAGACGAGCTGCATCTACTGCGGGAAATGCCTCGGGGTGTGCGAGTACAGGTGGGAGACGCGCCTCATCCCGAGCGAGGAGGTGGCGGCAGGATGAGGCGAGCAGCGGCGCTCGTCGTGATGCTCGCGCTGGTGGCCGGCGGCGTGGCCGCGGATGATGGCGCGCAGTGGCCCACCTTCCACTACGATGCCGCGCGCCGGGGCCACTCGCCCGTGAAGTTCAAGACCTGCGCCTTCGAGGAGGCGTGGCGGTTCGATCTGGGCGCGCACACCTGGCGCTACGAGAAGGGCACCTCCGTGTGGTCCGCCTCGCCGGCCATCGCCGACGTCGGGGGCAGGACGCTGCTGTTCATCGGTGCCTATGACCACAACCTCTACGCCCTCGACGCGGCCACCGGTGAGGAGGTGTGGCGCCTGACCACCGGAGGCAGGCTCAACGCCCCGCCGGCGGTGGCGAGGATCGGCGGCCGGAGCATGGTCTTCATCGGCAGCGGTGATCGTACATTCTACGCCGCCGATGCCGCCTCGGGTGAGAAGGTCTGGTCGCACGAGACGCTGCCGTGGTCCTACACCACCGGCCTCAGCGCGCCCACGGCGCCGCTGGTGGCCCGGGTGGGCGGGCGCACGTTCATCATCGTCGGCTTCTGGAACACCGATCGGCGGGCGCTCCGAACCATCCAGCGATCTGATATGTTCGCCTTCGACGCCACCACCGGCGACGTGGTGTGGCGCCGCAAACTCGCCGAAACGCCCATTACGTCTCCGGCCATGCTGCCGGTCCACGGCGCGCCTCTGCTGTTTATCGGAGCCGAGGACGGCCGACTCATGGCGCTTCGAGCCACCGACGGGGCACCCCAGTGGACCTTCACCAGCGATCACGCTATCACGGCCGCCCCCATGGCCGCCGCCTTGAAGGGCCAGCCGGCGGTCTTTGTCGGCAATCGCTGGGGGATGCTCAACTGCGTGAGCGCAAAGACGGGGGCGCTGCTGTGGTCGGCTAAGACCGGACACGAGATCAAGTCCACGGCGGCCATCGCGCCGGTTGGCGGGCGCATGAAGCTCTACGTGGGCTCGATGGACCGCTACCTGCACTGCATCGATGCCTCCACCAGCCGCACGCTATGGCGCTTCCAGACCGGCAAGTTCGTGGTCTCCAGCCCCCTCGTCTGCGAGGTCGCGGGAAAGCCGGCGGTCATCTTTAGCTCGCTGGACAATCGCCTCTATATGCGGGACGCGCTCAGCGGGCAGAAGATCTGGCAGTTTGAGACCGGCGACATGCTCTGGCCCTACGAGACGCGCGGCTCCAGCCTGTGGTCCTCACCGGCGGTGGCGGAGGTGAATGACGAGCCACGGATCTTCTTCGGCAGCTACGACGGCAATCTCTACTGCTTCAAGGCGGTGCCTCGCTGCTTCGCGGAGGGCCAGGACCTGGGCCCGCGCCCCGGCGCGACGGCGACCCCTGAGGCGGGTCCCCGCAGCCGTCCGCTGGTCTTCCTACCGCCCGTCCTGGGCCTCGGCCTCATCGTCGCTGGCTTTGCGGTCATGCTGACATCACGCGGTACGGGCAGCGAGGAGGACGTCGGCGACGAGTAGACCTGGCCCTGCCGTCCCGCCGTCTCTCGTCTGTGGCCACGGGTCAGCGTGGCACCGACCTCGTGCCGCAGTCAGCCCAAAGGCCCTGGTTGCACCTGAGGGTGGCAGACCGGCTCGCGACAGCCGCGCCTGCCGCTGTGCGCGACGCTCGCCCTGGCCGCCACGGCCGATCCGCAGGGCCCATCGTGACATGCGTCGCAGTCCCCCACGTAGCTTGACTCGCTCGCTCCGTTATGATACGCTTTGATGCGCTATTAACCTTTTTTACCCGTTTTTGGCGCATGGAGGAGGACAGGGCATGGGTGAGCGGGACGCCCAACAGCGGGTGGGTCTGCTTGTCTGCGGAGGCATCGGCCGCATCGTATCGACCGTCGTCCGACAGGCGGCCTACATGGTGGCGGGTGACCGGCCGGAGTGCGTGGTGCTGGTCTCCAGCGGGTCGCTGACCGGTCAAGTGCCGGAGGCGCTGGAGATTGCCCGCACTCTCCCGCTGATCGCGGTTGACGCGTGCGAGGAGCGCTGCGCCACAGCGATTGTGGAGGGCAGGGACCTGACAGCCGAGGAGATCATCTGGCTCCCTCAAGTCTCGGCCAAACACCGGCTGTCCATCAGGGGCGAGGACCGCAAGGGCCTCAGCGAGAGGGGAATGCGCCTCGCTCGGGCACTGGCCGACGAGATCATCGCGCGGGTCGATGCGCTGGCGTCCGGGGAGGGAGACTGATGGCCGACAGGCGCGTCTGTGTTCAGCCATGTCTGGGCATCAACATCCCGGAGGCCACCGTGGGCCGGCAGGCAAGCTACCTGGCGCACGAGATTCTCCTGGGACCCGAGTGCAGCGACCTGGGCTGCTCGCCGGCGCTCTTCGCCCAGGTGCAGGAGGACGTGGACTTCATCCTCGAGGACCTGGTCATCGTCGTGGAGTCCTGCGATCGGGCGTGTGCCACCAGCCTGGTTCGTGAGAGGGGCGGCCAGGTGCACGCGACAGTGCAGGTGCAGGAGGTGCTCGGGGAGGAGGGCATCGACGCCGGCGGGCTTCCCCGCGAGCACCTGCAGCTGGATCATCCGGCCGTGGTGGCGGTCGCACGGCGCATTGCCGCCGAGGCGGAACGGCTGCTTGGTCGGAGTGAGTGACCGTGAGACGGCCCCCATTGGTCGGCGAGATGATCGCGGAGGCGCTGGGCTCCTTCGTTCTGGTCTTCTTCGGCACCGGGTCGGTGGCGGTGGCCGTGCTGACCGGAGCGCACGTGGGGCTGTGGCAGGTGGCGAGCGTGTGGGGGTTCGCCATTGCGCTGGCCATCTACGCGGTGGGAGCCATCAGCGGCGCGCACATCAACCCGGCGGTGACGGTGGCGGTGGCCGTCTTCCGCCGGGATGAGTTCCCGGCGAGGAAGATCGGACCTTACATCGTGGCGCAGGCGATCGGCGGTCTGCTCGCCTCCCTGGCGCTGCTGGGGATGTTCAACGGCACCTGCCGGCACTTCGAGGCCACGCACTCCCCGCCCATCGTGCGCGGCGAGCCCGGCAGCCAACTGTCCGCCATGTGGTTCGGCGAGTACTTCCCCAACCCCGCCATCTACGGCACGAGCCCTGAGGCCATGGCGCAGGTGACTCCCGTGGTGGCCTTTGCAGGCGAGGCGGTGGGCACGGCGTTTCTGGTGTTCTTCATCCTGGCTCTGACCGACCGCACGAACCGGCTGGCGCCTGATGAAGTACGCCTGCACCCGCTGTTCATCGGCTTCACCGTAGCCGCCGTGATCGCCATCGTCGCCCCTCTGACGCAGGCGGGCCTCAACCCCATGCGGGACTTCGCACCAAGAGTGGTGGCCTACCTCTTCGGCTGGGGAGAGATCGCCATCCCCGGTCCCCGTGGCGTGGAGTGGTGGCTCTACATCGTTGCGCCGATCGTCGGAGGCCTGGTCGGCGGCGCCGTCTACCACTGGGGCGTACTGCCCTATCAGGAGGCCGAGAAGAGGGAGGCGCGTCAGTCCGCTTGGCCCTCGGAGGCCCCGGAGCCCTCAACCGAGCGCCCTCGTGGCGTCCCATACCAGTGATCCGCCGGCCGCGACCCTTGGTTCGGCGGGCGCTACGTTTTCACGGGCCGCGGCGACTGCCCTCGGCTGCCCCTGCAGGCGGCGAGCCGAGTCCCCTCACCACTCTCGCGCGCCCGGGAACCGGTCCTCCACCCGCAGGTCAAAGACCAGGCCCGCCTCGGCCTTCACCTCGAGAGAGCTCAGGTCTGCGGGGATGCCGTCGCCGTCGTCTCCGGCCGTCCGGTAGACGCCCGGCTTCTCCTCGTCGCCCGGGCAGTCGGACGGCGACCGATGGAAGAGCGCATTGCTGCGCTGGCGTCAGGCACCCGAGAGGCCTTTTCGGCGTGGTGCCCGGTCTCCTCTCGATCCACTCTTCCGGTGTCGCCCGTCCAGCACCGGGGGTCGTTTCCGCAGGCGGCCGTGCTGTCGGCGCTGCAACCGGGCGCCAATCCCGCGACCCCAGCAGAGCTGTGACGTCACCCCCCGGGCCGCCGAGCGCCTGCAGGCGCGCACCGATCTTCTCGTCGCTCCAGCCCTTCTCGCGCATGCGCCTCAGCCACGGACGCCACGTCCTCAGCCGGTCCTCAGGCATCTTGGGACCTCCCTTCATTCAGGCATCCCGGCGGGAGGCGTGCAGACCCCGGGCCCTGGCAGCTACCGCCGCACGCCGCCCGCCGCTGGCCGTACCATGCGGCGCGCGCGTACGATGTGCTCTCTGCGCAGCGTGTGGACAAGGTAGCCCACCGCCATGCTCAGTCCGCCGCAGACCAGCAGCGTCAACGGCAGGCCCACCGTGTCCCCCACATACTCGACCCCGATGGTGAAGATGTCGATGCTCAGGAAGAGCGCGCCGATGCCCAGGTAGACCTGGTTGCGGCGCGAGACGCTCAGAGCGATGAGGCCGGCGGCAGCGAGAAAGCTCAGCGCCTCCCAGCCGGGATTGTGTCCGCCGGCGCCGAGGATCGCCAGACCGGTCAGCACGGAGAGGCTGCCGACCAGGTCCGGCATCACCGCCCAGCTGCGCCGGTTCTGCATCGAGTGCCAGACACCCACGCCCATGAGCACTGCTCCCGCAGCGACGAGGGCACC
>JBNGDZ010000026.1:0-4565 GCA_049975765.1 Armatimonadota bacterium | reverse complement strand
GTCGGCGGGTAGGGGATGGTCAGCAGAGGCGAGGGAAAGAGGTGCAGGGTCGCGACCTGGATGCCCAGCGCGATCAATGCCACAAAGGCCCCCGTCGCGGGGGCCGTCGCCGTGTCGTCCCCGAGGATCCAGACGGCGCCGAGCATCAGGACGGCCGGCACCAGGATGCAGGCGAAGCACAGCATGACCAGTCCCGCGACGCGGCGATCGGATTCCGACAGGTACAGCCGCGCCCCGGCGGCGTAGAGTGCGACTGCGGGAATGAGGACCATGGCGAAGTGGCCGCCCTGCCCCAGATCGTCCCACAGGCGCCCCAGCAGCATGATAGCCGCGATGACCATCAGCAGCCCGCCGATGTACAGCAGCACCATGCTCGCGCTGAGGGGGATCCTGATACGCGGCCAGTGGTCCTCAATGTCGGGAGCTTCCGCCCGGGCCGGTCGCGGCTTCGCCTCATACTGTGCCAGCAGCCGCTCTGCATCATCCTCGCCCAGCAGGCCCTCCCCCACCCAGCGCCTGATCTCACTCCGTACGAAGGCCACCCCGGGCTCTGAGGGAGGAGGCGGAGGGGTAGCAGAAGACGCCTCGTCAACGCTCCGGCACAACCGGTGGATGGTCGCCTCCGGCCACCCTGCGCGCCGGAGCGCGTCCTCGATCTCGGCCTCTGACTTCCCATGTGCGCGGGCCCTGCCGACGTAGGCGCGAGCGGTCTCGAGCTGATCAGCTCGCATCTTTGCCACCTCCGGGACATGACGCGATCTGCACGTCGCGTGGTCAGCGCTGGCGCGAGCGATCAAGGGCGAGTGGGCTGCTGAAGGCTGAAGATGGGCGCACCCTCGGCATCGAGGACCCACACTGCGTACGCCTCGTCAACGACATCGCCCATGCCGATCCGCTGGCGTCCCCGATCGTCGTGAAGCGCCACCTGGCATTTCTCGGCCTCAGCGGCCGCCACCAGGCGCGACCGCCCACTCTCGTCGTTCAGAACCATCCGTGAGCTGACACTGTGGACGCCGAGCATCGCCAATGGCCCCGTTTCGTGTCTGCCGATGGTCAGCAGACTGGCCTCTGGCCCGGTCTCGATGCTCGCCTGCTGCGCGCTGTCGGGCCCGCCATCCAGACTGAGCTGCGCCAGGTCCTGCTCAGGCGCCACGGCCATATGGCAGCGGATGCCCTCCCTTGGGGAAGCGAGCTTGAGGTATCGGGTGCCGTCTCCATCCATCCCAAGCTGCACGTGCGGCTCGCCGGGCCCGTCGGCAATGCCGAGGAGTCTGAGGCCGTCCGGCCGCACGAGGAGCGTGACGCCGGAGAGTTCGCTGCCCAGATGCGACAATTCCAATGCGGCTGTGCCATCAGGGTCCACCGCGCACCGCGTGCGCACTCGCCCCTCCGGGTCGCAGACAACGATGGACGCCAACCCGTCGTCGAAAAGCGCGCATACGACTCCCAGACTCCCGTTCTCGTTGTGCAGAACCACACATGGTCCGTCAGGTCTCATCAACATGGCGGCCCTGAGTTGGCCGCTGCCATCGACCACGCGGAACTCGCGGGCCTCGATCACCTCAGGCGGCTCTTGCTGGGCCAGGGCGGGGCCTCCCAGCATCCTCCCGGCGATCAGTCCTGCGCCCAAGCCCGCAAGCCCCAGCACGACCAGCGTGGCCGCGAAATGACTCCGGCTCATGGCCGCTTTTCGCACTATGGGGGACAGACCGTTCATCTTCAGTTCCCCTCCCTCAAGCGCTCCGGATCGAAGGGCACGCCGAAGACGGGCACGCCCTGGGCGTCGATGATGCCGATCCCGTATTCCCCCCGTTGGTCCCCGGCCAGGTGGATGCGCGGCATGCCATTGCTATCCTGGATGGTCAGCCCGTACCGCCCGGCCTCGCCGGCCCCGGCGACCACGCGAGACTGACCGCCCTCGTCGGAGATGACCAGCCGAGGCCCTTCCGCAACCACCCCCAGCCCGGCCGACGGCCCCGCCTCGTGGGCCCCCACGTTCAGCGAACTGCCCTCAGGTGTTGTCACGATGCAGGCGTGCTGCCTGCTGTCGTGGCCCCGGCCCAGAATGAGCTGCGCCAGGTTCTGCTCGGGGGCAAGGTCCAGGTTGCACCCGATGCCCTCGTTGTGATCTCTGAGGTGGAGGTACCGAACACCGGCCGGGTCGATGGCCAACTCCACCGCCGGCGGCTCGCCGCCCCGTTCACTTACGATCAGCCCCCGGTGACCATCCGGCGCAACGCGAAGCATCGCGCCGCCGGGCTCGTCGCGTGCGTCAACCACTGCGAACCCCGCGGAGCCGTCCGGCAGGACGCCGCAGTTGACCCGCTGCCTTCCCTCGCCGTCGTATATCGTGAGGCCCGCCGAGCCATCAGCCTGCGCACTCGCGCCAATGCGCGCCTGCCCGCCATCGTCACACAGGCGCATGCGCGGCCCCTCCTCGGTCATCCCGAGCATGGCTCGCAGCGTGCCACCCTCGTCCACGACGCGAAACTCGCGGGCCTCCACCACCCCCGGCGCGGCCTCCTGGGCGAAGGCCGCACGCCCGGGCATCCGGTCCGAGAACAGCCCTCCCACCAGACCTGCGATCCCGACCACGGCCAGCGCGATCACAAACTGGGCCCTGCTCATCGCAACTCCTCCAATCGTCGTCGATCTCCCCTCACGATGCACAGCCGACTTCGGCCGATGCGGCCTCCGACCACTGACGCCTGTCCGGAGCACCTGCGACCTGCCCCGGCAGCGCCCGGGAGCGTTCGCATCCTGCCACAATCCTCATGGCTTCTCCCCCCAGCCTACGTGCCCGTCCGCGTAGGCGTAGTAGGCTCCGCCCGTGTGCACGTCCCGAAGCGGCCTGCCCCTGTCATCGACCTCGTACAGCAGGACGATCTCCGCCGGGTTGCCCATCTGGAAGATCTCGTTCGTGGTCCGGTTTGACAGCGCCGGGTTCATGGCATACGTGCCCCCTGCCGGGCACTGGAAGACGCTGTCATCAGGAATGTAGGGTCGAAGCTGCTCACGGAGTCTGGTGGCATCGGGCATGCGCCCGTCATAGTCCACAGAGTAGAGCCACACCCCCGTGGCGAGGGCCTTGAGATTGGCCCGGCATGTTGCCTGCACCTCCTCCTGGTTCGCAAAGACGTGGCCAAGGCCGCCGGACGCGCCGGACACCATGGGGACCAGGAACACGCCCTGTCCGATCCCCGCCGCGACGGCGATGGCAACCGCCCACGCCCCCCATCGCGCCTTCGCGCCCTGCGGGGAGAACAGATAGACCACGCCCCAGACGAAGCCCACCAGGGGCAGAAGAACCGAGGCCAGGATGATCCCCAGCTTCTCGCCGCCGCTAATATCCTGCGCCCGCGTGGCCCGCCGCGGCCGGGTTCCCGATGCACCGGTGCCGAGAAGCTGCGCGAGCTGACTCTCCGGCCAACCCCGCTGCAGCATGCGGCTACGGATCTCCTGGTCAGTGCGCCCGCGTGCACGCATCCTGGCGATGTACTCACGTGCCTGCGCTCGGTCCTCAGCCGACATCGCCATCACTCCTCCGGCCCGACAGCTTGCTGCCATCACCATATAGCGGACCGCGGCCTGGATATCCTGGCGACCTTTCCTCCCCATCCGAGAGTATGGCCATACAGCGCGACAGGGCCATAGGCCCAAAGCACTAAGCGCTCCCGGACGCAGGCGCGGATTCGTGGGCCCGTCCTCTCGCAGGCGCTTCCAGGATGTTCGAGGGGACCAGGAGGGCTCCAGAAAGCGGAAGTGCTCTGATGGCAACTGGTGCTGACTGGTGCAAGCTATCCTGTTGTGCAGCGGCACGCCAGTGGTCCTGCTGCCACCATGAGGGGCCGCCGGGGGCGAAGTGAGCGGGGCGCGGCCAGCAGCCGTAGCGACTGACCGCGCAGGTTTCACCCCGGCCCAGGACGCTCACCGTGACCCTTCCCGCCGCTCTCTCTCCGGCCCCCGGCGCAACCGTAGGAGGAGCCGAAGAAAGGCCGCTGTCTCAGACCGGTCGTACGCTATTTTAGAGTTCTTTTAGAGTGCTGAATATCATGTCTGGTGACGGTCTGCATCAAGCCCCACGCGGCACGATCCGCCGCGGCAACGGGGCAGCGCACGATCCAGTCGAGGGAGGCGGGGCGCATGCGGTGGAAAGTTGTCGTGGCACTGCTCTGCGTCGGGAGCCTCGTGACGGTGGCGATGGTCGGATGCGGTAGCGGAGGCGGGCACGAGGCCGCCGCGCCAGGCGGATCCGGTCTGGCCGCGATTGAGACGAATGCCGCGGGTTCGCCGCCTGCCAGGGTCCTCAACTCCCCGCTCACTCACCGTCCCACGGCTGGCACATTCCACGGACGAGCTGCGGGGCCTGGCACATCCCATGGAGGAAGGAGGTGGGCTGCCGTGTCGCCTGCCCCCAAAGCACAGAAGGGGGGCGGGCGTATACAGACCTGCAGACGTGACATCAAGCCGTAGCGAAGGGAGAAAGGGTTATGAGGACTGGAACGTCGTCTGCCGCAGGATGGAAGTTGACGTGCGTGGCAGTGCTGCTTCTGCTGGTGTCAGTC